>CAYUDF010000287.1:0-5044 GCA_964443465.1 uncultured bacterium | reverse complement strand
TTGTATCAACGGGGGCCGGCGTAACGAACCTCTCTCCCGGCCTTCGACTTCCGACGACAGTATTCAGTGTTGTACAAGTAGCTGATCCCGGACCGGACCTGCCGTTTGCTGAATCTGGTGTTTTCGGTACGACAAATAAAACTGCGAATGTTCAAACGGAAACGGGTGATCCAGATCGTGTCACGGGTTTGTCCGCGGGGTCTTCCGGCGGGTATCACGTCGTTCACTCCTTCGACCTGTCCATCGTTGTCCTCTTGTGGCTGGGTATCGCCGCCTGGTTGTTATTGAAAACTTTGCGGCGTCTCGGCACGGGCTGGAAAATCACGGCGATGGCGCGTCCCGTCAGTTCGGGGCGCCTGGTCGATAGGATCAGGGAAACCGAATCCCGGCTTCAAATCGCCCGTCCGGTCGAGGTTTGCTCGGGTCACGCTGTAGCCGCTCCGTTTGTCTCCGGAATTTTTCGACAGCGGTTGTTTTTGCCCGAAGACGCGTCTGACTGGGATGAACGCGGTCTTCGGAACGTGCTCCTCCACGAACTGGCCCATGTCCGAAGGCGGGACATCGTCCGCCTGGTGGCAATCGAACTGGTAAAAGCGCTGTACTGGTTCAACCCGCTGGTATGGAAAGCGGCGCGCAAAGCGGAGCTGTCGATTGAGATGGCGTGTGACGACGTTGTGTGTTTCTGCGAAAGAAACGCTACGGACTACGCACGGCAACTGGTGGCTTTTGCCGGACGGACCGCGGGAGTCGGAGCCGTTGCCCGAGTACCGGGTATGGCCGGCAAGCCTGGACTGGAAGACCGGGTGCGAAATATCATCCAGCCACATCGCGGTGAACGATCCAGTCGGCCGTCACGGGCCCTGACGGTGGTGCCGGCGGGTTTACTGGTGGTGGCGCTTCTTCTCCCGGTGGCGGGTCTACAGACAAACGAGCCGCTTGATCGGGAAGTGTCGCAGACCGCCGCCGAACAACTTCGCCCTTCTGTGGTTATGCCCCAGCGGACCAGTACCATCCATGAAGCCGCAGCTGCCGGTGATCTGAATCTTGTAATCAAAAATCTGTCCGAAAATCCATCACAGCTGAATGCGACTGACGACAAAAATATGACGCCGGTTGCACTGGCCGCGTGGAACGACCAATACGAAGTTGCGCGGTACCTGATCGAACGCGGCGCAGATGTGGACATCAAAAATCATAACGGCCTGACGCCCATATTCTGCGCGCTGGACCGAGGCCGGGGCGATATGGCCCGTCTGTTCCTCGACGAGGGCGCCGACCCGTTCTTTCGGGGGTATCGCGGCCGATCCTTGCTGCACATGGCCGCGCGGACGGGCTACGCCGACATCATCCGGACACTCGTCGCCCGCGGAGTAGACGTAAACACTACCGATTTTGACGGCTATACACCCCTTGACGTGGCTTCCTGGCACCCCAAGCCGGCGATTGTAGACCTGCTCACCAGCCTTGGGGGGCTATCCAGTGGCAAAACTCCGCCCCCGATGTTCGATCCTAAACATAAAAAAATCGTCTGATTCCGCCCGGGCCCTGCAAAACGGGTCACAAAGTGATATACTATATATAGATATCTATGAACAAAATCGTATCCATATGCTGCTCTTTATTGATGATTGCGGTGACGGCGTTCGCCCAGCCGGGCTGGATCGGCCCTTATGCCGACATGAGCGGGACCAGTCCCCACTTGATCGACACCGGGGGGTTGGTGCAGGTGTACTTCCTGCATACGCAAACGTCCGGCGCCACAGCAGCGCAGTTTATGCTCGACGCACCCGCCTCGTGGGCGCACCTCGGTGACACATGGTCTACTGCGACCTCAATCGGGACTTCTATCACGGGTGTGTCGCTGGGTTATGGCAGCTGTCTGGCGGGGCCGATTTATCTCGGGGTCGCTAATTTTTTTGGGTCGAGCGTGCCGGAGTGTACCCAGATATCCATTGTGCCCGACCCGGCCGCGCCCACCGGGATGATTGAGGCCTCCGACTGTGGTGCCACCAAGATATTTCCCAACGGCGGCATGGCCATCGTTAATCCCAACGCATCCTGCTACGTAACGTGACCGCCGGTCGAATCAACGACCTGGGGCCAGGTTAAGGCGCTTTTCCGAAATTAATACTGGTCAAAGAAAAGGGTGTCTGTGTTAGTGTGGTCCGGTAGCGGGCGCACTGACACAGGGTTACCCTTCGCTCGTCTGAAACTCAGTCCCGAACTGATTGGAGAGTCATGTTTAAGTTGTTTTCAAATCTCCCGATCAATCGAAACCTCGGTTTATTGATACTGCGGCTGGGCATCGGTCTCAGCATGCTGATATTTCACGGCTACGGCAAGCTAACCGGCGGCCCCGATGTGTGGCGAATGGTTGGTGGCGGAATGGGCAACCTGGGCCTGTCGTTCGCGCCGGTATTCTGGGGATTTCTGGCGATGGGCGCCGAATTCGCCGGTTCGATTTTGCTCATTCTGGGTGTGTTGTTCAGACCGGCGGCGCTGATGCTGGCTTTTACGATGTTTGTCGCCGTCATCGCCCATCTGAATATGCCCGCGGCAAATCCGAACGCCGGGTGGTCGGGCGCGGCGCACGCTCTCGAACTTCTCTGCGTGTATGTCGGCCTCTACCTGACGGGCCCCGGCAAGTACGCGTTTTCGCTGATGCGCAAACGGGATGAATACTAACCGGATCCAACGATGCTGATTTCCATTGTGGTGATATACCTCTGCCTCGTGCTGGCTGTCGGTGTGTGGTGCAGTCGCACCCGGATCTCGGGTGTGACCGACTTTCTGCTCGCCGGCAGACGTCTGGGTGTGGTGATGGGTGCGGGGGCGCTGGCCGCCACCCACTTCGGGGGTGGCGCCGTGCTCGGGGGCGCCGAGTACGGTTACACACACGGTCTATCGGGTGTGTGGTACGGCGTATCGACGGGTGTGGGCCTGTTGCTCCTTGGGTTGTTCACCGCCCGCCGGTTTCGCGCGCTTTCGTTTTTTACCGTGCCCGATTATCTTGAACACCGCTACGGCGGAAAAACAATCCGTGTGCTGGGCGCAGTGCTGTCGCTGGTCGCGCTGGTTGGCATTCTGGCCGCGCAGGTCAACGCCGCCGGCCGGGCGTTTGCCATTCTGGGGGTGGACGGGCTGGTTGCACCGGTGATCGCCGTGGCCGTGTTTGTCGCGTACACGGCGCTGGGTGGTTTGTGGGCGGCCACCATTTCTGACGTGGTGCAACTGATCATCGGCGCCGTTGGTGTTGCCATCGCGGCCGTTGTTGTAATGAATCACACGTCGGCCGCCGGTGGGTTCGAGACTCTTCTGGCCGGCCGGGATATCCCGGAGACCTATTTCAACCTGATGGGTGACGGATTCTCGTTTGTTTTATGGCTGCTGGTTCCCACTGTGATGTACACCCTCATTGGTCAGGATTTTTATCAGCGCCTGTTTGCCACACGGTCGGCTGACGTCGCCCGCAAGGCCGCTCTCACGGGGGGTATATTCCTGTTGCTGATCAGTCTGCTGCCCGCGACGGTGGGTATGGGCGCGCGGGCGCTGGCCACCGGGGAGATGGCGGCGGGTGATGCGATGCCGTGGGTGTTGCGCGAACTGACACACCCGCTTGTGGGTGGTGTGATCCTGGCGGCGATTCTGGCGGCAATCATGTCAACGGCCGACTCGCTCCTCACTTCGGCTACCTCGCACGTGGTCAAGGATATATGGCTGGAGACCCTGCATCCCGGCCAACCCGCCGATGAAAAACAGATGCTCGGTCTGTCGCGTCTCGTCACTGTGGTCATCGGTCTTATCGCGCTGTTGATCGGCATCAGCCTGCCGGGTATTGTGCGGACGCTGATTTATTCGTACACGATGTACACAGCGGGTATCCTGGTGCCGGTTCTGGGTGGTGTGGTGTGGCCGGGCGCGACACGGACCGGAGCGATATCGGCCGCTGTTGCCGGTTCGGCCGTTGCGCTCACCGGGATACTGACCGGCGCGCGGTTGTACGGCATTCCCACCGAAATCTATTCGGCCCTCGTTTCCATGGTTGTTTTTGTGGTGGTATCCGTCGCCACCGGCCCGCAGAACAGGACCGCAAGTTAGCTGGTCAAACTGGACAGGCCGCTTTGACTTATGGAACAAACCGCTTTCGAATCCCTGCTGACATCGGACGGCCAGGCCGTTCTCGCCGCTGCAATGGAACTGGAGCCGGCGGAAGACCGGTTTCTGGTCGATTTCAAATTACTGTGCCGCCGGTATCCGCGAGAGCTCGCGCGGGCGGCGTTGGAGACGGCGATCCTCCGGCGCAAGGCCGTTACCAAGTTCGGTCCGGATGCGGACTCGCTATACTTTACGCGGGAATCTCTGGAGCAGGCGACCGCGGGGGAGGTGGCCGCGTACCGGGCGGCCCGTTTCGCCGGGTTTTCCGTGGTAGCCGATCTCGGTTGCTCGGTCGGCGGGGACACCATCGCCCTTGCCCGCCGGGGAACGGGGAAATCGTTCACCGCTGGTGTCGACATGGACCCGCTGAGAATCACAATGGCGCGGGCGAATGTCGATGCGTTGGGTCTCGGCGCCGGCGTGGGATTGATCCGGGCCGATCTGGCCGGCGGTCTGCCGCTACTGCCACAATCCAATACGGCGCTGTTTTTTGACCCCGCGCGCCGGGGAAATAACCGCCGGATACACCGAGTGAAAGACTATCACCCTCCGTTGACTATGGTGAACGATTGGTTGCCCCGGTTTCCCGCGCTTGCCGCCAAGATCTCACCGGCTGTCCGTGATACCGATCTGTCGGGAATGGAAGCGGAAGTCGAATTTGTTTCGTTGCGCGGGGAACTGAAGGAGGCGGTGTTGTGGTTTGGTTCTCTTCGCCATGAGGTCCGCCGGGCCACGGTGCTGCCCGGGCCGTTTTCACTCACCGGCTCACCCGACAACACGGCCGGGGCTTCTCTTCGTCCGGTCCGCCTGGCGACTCCCAAATCGTTCCTGATCGAACCGGACCCCGCGGTCATTCGCGCGGGGCTCGTCCGTCTGCTGGCCGAAGACC
>CAYUDF010000286.1:0-5045 GCA_964443465.1 uncultured bacterium | reverse complement strand
TGTCACGCGGTCTGACGTTGACTTGTCGCGGCTTCGCTACCATAATCAACGGGTCATATCGCTGGATAGAGACCCGAGGAGAAAGTTCATGCGACATTCGATCTTGTTGATTCTGCTCGCAGTTGTGGTTGTTTCAAACGCACCCGCCTACGGACAAGATACCGGAGAAACCAAATATTTTCAGGTATCGTTATGGAATCCCGCCCAGATCTACAGCCAGAAGCACTCCATCCACGGCGTCCGCCTGTCGGTGCTGTGGGGTGTGAACCGGAATATGTACGGTGTCGATCTCGGAATCGCCCAGGACGTGCGTCGGGACATGAAGGGCATCCAGATTGGAGTCATTTCCTGGGTCCGTCGTGATTGCTCCGGCTGGCAGAACAGTGTGATTGGTATCGTGAAGCGGGAAACAAAGGGTCTCCAGACCGGGATTTTTAATGGCAGCAAGAGAGTGACAGGCGCCCAGGTGGGTATCTTCAACATGGCGACGGAAGTCGAGGGGGTCCAGATCGGCCTGGTAAACAAGGCGTCTATCATGAAGGGGATTCAGATCGGACTGGTGAACGCCATCACCGAAAAAGACGATTTTCCCATCCTGCCGCTGGTAAACTGGAATTTCTGATCCTACCGCCGCGCTTTGGCCTGCATATCTTCCGGCGCCATTCCGGCAAACGGGTCGTGACCGTTCTTCAACTGCTCCTTTGACAGGGCGAGGGACTGGTTCTGGACTGCCGAGGGATCGGCGGGGAACAGTCGGAGTTTGCGATCAAGGGTGTTGGAGGCGAGAGCGGCCAGTTTTGACGGATCTTCCACCAGCCCTTCCTTGATCGCCCGCGATTTTCTTTTTATTAAAAATTCCACTTTCAATGCCGTTCCGATCGTGTCGAACAACCGCCAGCACTGGGCGATGCGTACGGGGGGATGGCTGCGGGTGTATCGTACACCGGCTTTGCCTTCGAAGTGCAAACGGAAACGGCGTGCGAGGTTGGTCGTATACCCGGTGTAATAACTCCCGTTATCGCACTCGAGCATGTAAATCCAGTAACAGCGTGATTTTCGGGCTGTAACCATCGTGTGTAGATTGAATCCCTGGTATCTCGGTATGTTCCGGCTGGCCGGGTTTCCGATCGGCCGCCGGAAGAGCCTCAGACCGGCATCACAAACCCGGTCAGTTCCTCGCTGATTTCCCACAACCGGCGCTGGTTTTCGGGATCGTTGGATTCTCCCGACGAGCCGAGAGGATTGCAGTACTTGAAGTACGCGCCGGAAACGTCCACAACCTCCGGTGAAGATGCCAGGTAAACCGGCGTCTCGGCTCCTTCCACGGGCTTTTTGAAAAACCACTGCAACAGGTGCCAGGTCCAGTTTAGAGGCTTCGAGTAACTGCTCATCAGGTTGGTGTGGATGACGCCGGGGTGGAGGCAGTTTGCGGTCACCCCGGTTCCTTCCAGTCGCCGGGCCAGTTCGTAGGTAAACACGATATTGGCCAGCTTCGTGTTGGAGTATTGCTGCCAGCCGTTGTACGACTTTTCTCCCTGTAGATTCTCAAAATCAAGAATGCCGCGGCTGTGTGCCGTAGACGCAATGTTAATGATCCGCGACGGGGCGCTTTTTTTAAGAAGGTCGATGAGGGATCCGGTCAGCAGATAATACGCCAGGTGGTTGACAAAAAACTGCAACTCAAAACCTTCGGTGGTGAGCCGCCGTTTGCGGGTCAGGACGGCGGCGTTGTTGAGCAGCACGTCCAACCGGTCGTAGTGGCGTTTGAAGTCCGAGGCGACGTCAAAAATATCCTGCTGGTGGGACAGGTCACCCACAATCAGATGGATGTTGTTGTTGCCCGACCTTTTCCGGATCCAGCACAGGGTTTTTTCACCGCGTTTCGGGCTGCGGCACACCAGTACGACCGTCGCCCCCAGTTCGGCCAGTCCAAGCGCAGTGGCTTTACCGATTCCTGAGCTGGCCCCGGTAATGAGGCATATCTTGTTTTCCATGATTGTGTTGTCAATTACGTCCGGCATGGGCGCGATTATACCCGATCGTTATGCCGGCCTCAAGGCGGCATAGCGGATATTGATTTATTTCGGAAAACGCCACGTGTTTGACCCAGATCCGGTTAGGCGTTAAAATTGAATCGTTATGGGTACTGATCAAGCTGGAAATCCTGAGCGCGCTATCATTCACGTGGATATGGACGCGTTTTATGCCTCCGTCGAAGTTCTCGACAATCCGTCGCTCGCCGGGAAGCCGGTGATTGTGGGGGGGACGCCGGAGGGGCGAGGTGTGGTATCGGCCGCTTCTTACGAAGCGCGGGAATTCGGTGTCCACAGCGCGATGAGCGCGTTTCGAGCCCACAAACTTTGCCCGGACGGCGTGTTTGTTCGTCCCCGGATGACCCGCTATGCAGAATTGTCAAAAAAAATCCGCGGGATATTTGAGGCCTATACACCGCTGGTCGAACCCATTTCTCTCGACGAGGCGTTTCTCGACGTCACCGGCAGCCGGACACTGTTCGGGCCGGCTGTGGACATCGGCCGGGAGATCAAGCGGCGAATCCTCGGAGAACTCGGGCTTGTCGCTTCGGTCGGCGTGGCGCCCAACAAGTACCTGGCCAAACTGGCCAGTGACCTGGAGAAGCCGGACGGGTTTGTGGTGTTTACCCAGGAAGATGCGGAGCGGCGGTTGGCTGATTTGCCCGTGCGGAGGTTGTGGGGAGTGGGTAAACAGACGCAGAAGCGGCTGGCAAAGATGGGAATACGCAAGTTTTGTGACCTCACGTCTGTACCGCTGGAGAAACTGGAGTCTCAACTGGGCGTACACGCCAGGCGGCTGGTAGACCTTGCGCGTGGCGTCGACAGGCGCTCGGTCGTTGCCGACTGGGAGGCGAAATCAATCAGTAACGAACGCACATTTTCCGCCAATATCGGGGATGCGGGAGAATTGCGGGATATTTCTGATGCGCTTTCCGAAAAGGTCGCAGGGCGCCTGCGAAAGGACGGATTGCTCGCCCTGACCATCCAGATCAAGGCGCGTTACCCGGACTTCACGACACTCACGCGAGCTGTTACGTTGCCCGAACCCACCGACCACACCATCACCATCCGCGACGCAGCCCGCGAGCTGCTGGAAAAGAAACTGAACCGGAGTGGAACACCCCTGAGACTACTCGGTGTGGGTGTCTCCAATTTTGTCCATCCTGAAAATGAAGCGGGGGATTTGTTCACCAACGACACCCACGCAAAAGAGATCCGCGTCGATCACATCATGGACGAACTCCAGGACAAGTTCGGCACGGACGTGATTCATCGCGGCCGTGGCCGCAACAAGAAAAACAACGAGTAGTATTAAACAACGCACGTTTGAGGCTTGTATCCGTCAAACCAGCAGGTTGTTGGACAGTTTTCCGTAGGGTGTTTCGTCGAACAGTTTGTAATAGCGCTTGACCACCTCACCGTTGTCCATCTGCAGCAATCCTGCTTCTTTCAGTATCTTGTAGGCCCGCGTTGGCAGTACATTGGCGTTGTTCATCAGCCACCACATCATGTGCGGCACTCTTAAGAATATTCCAGCGCGGCCCGCGTGTGCCAGGTTGTCTATCCACGACGGTATGTGTTCGGGGGTGACGCGAACGCGGATCTGTTCGTCGGGGGGGAGGTGAGCGGTCAGTCGCTGCGCGGTCAACGCAACCAGTTCGAGCGCCATGGTGACACACGATCGTTCGCACAGCTGGTAACTGATCTTTCCGTTAAGAACGTCGGTAACCGGATCTTCCGGTGCACGGTTGCCTTCGATAGCGGTTTGCAACTCCAGAAGCTCGTTCTGTTGGGCATCGGGATAGTCCCGGGGAGTCGGGCTGTCGCCCGTCTGCTTCGCGCTGTCAAACAACTTTACGATGGTGTGCCGGGCGAGGCTGTCCCCTGTGACCAGCGAGACGTATAACAGTTCACTGAGTCCTTTCCGGTCAAACGGTATCATCAGCGGATAACACGTCCAGTCACGCCGCTGCATCGCGTCTTCCAGGAAACGTTGCGCTCCGGTGTAACAACGCAGTGTGAGCCCGAACGTGTTGGGATCCAGCCCTTTTTTCATGGTGAACTGTACTCCCGGCGGTCTCCATGCCTCCCAGCTGAATACCAGGTCACGGATCTTCGAACGACCGGATTGTGGTTGGCCGGATTGCGACAGCAATACCGGCGCCGAGTTTTCGTCGAAGACAAGGCGGATCATACCGTGCCCACCGATCTGGATTCCGCCGGCGACCAGCGGTACGGTGACGAACTCCGCGGATTCCACCCCGTTTACCGGCACTTTCACGGTGCACATGTTGGTGATTCCCTCCACGGGATTCCCGTTCACGTTTACATTGCGTACCAGGTAAAACGGGTTTTCGGCCGAGGTGTCGTCGTGATTGGAGTGTTTCCAGTTGACGAGCAACGGCGCCATGGCCGCCGAATAACCGCCGGGAAGGGCGTCGACGGCGGTTCGTACTCGAAACGCGGGTGTTGATTCCGACGCCCAGTCGAGCAGATTTCCAACGGGGATCTGATTTGGCTGTTTATCAGTCATGGTAACCAGACGCTAAATCATCCGGCGCCGTTGCGTCAACCGTCTGTCGCCAACTCGTCCAGCAGATCATCGTATTTTTTTGTCGCCTGGTCGCAGACTTTGGTGGCTTCCTCGAGCGCGTCAAAAGCCGATTCGATATCCCGCTGGGTCTGCTCGTGGCGGCGTGAGTTCTCCGCGATCGCATCGCCGTCACCGGCAACCGACGCCGCTTCCAGCGCTTCGAGTCTCTCGGCCGCCCCCCGCTCCAGCAGGTCAATCTTTTCTTCCCACTGGCGAACCTTTTGTTCCAGCGGCCCCGCCACGCGGGATCGTTCCTGGATAATGCGCGCTCTTGCCTGACGCAGCGCTTTTTTGTCCATTGCCGGCGCCTGTGGCTTTTGCGTCTCGGAATCCGTCTCTTTCTGGCGAAGTGTTTCGTCGAGCTCCCAGCCGATTTCGGCCAGGAAGTCGTCATAGCTCCGGTTGTATTCCCGTATCCG
>CAYUDF010000285.1:0-5057 GCA_964443465.1 uncultured bacterium | reverse complement strand
ATTCCGGAAGACGCGTTCACGGCGATTGTTGTCGCTCGCCTGATCCCGCGGAAGAACGTCTCGACAGCACTGAAGATCTGGAAAAAGGTCGTTGAAGCCCAACCCGGTTCAACGCTGATAATTGCCGGCACCGGTCCCGAAGCGCCTCAGCTGTTATCGTATGCAAAAGAGCACTTCACCGGTCGCCGCGTGGTGTTTGCCGGCAATACCGCCCGCGAGGAACTGGTCCGGATGATGAAAACGTCGGACGTTTATCTCAGCTGTTCCGGGTCCGAAGGTATGTCCAACGCCATGCTCGAAGCGAAAAGCGCCGGACTGCCGGTTGTGGCGGCGCGGGGCCCAGGCATCGATCAGATGGTGGAGCATACACGGACAGGATTTCTGTTCGACGGGGAAAAATCGTCAGAGGGTTTCGACTACCTGCTGCGACTGGCCGAAGACAGTGAGCTGACGGCAAAAATGTCGGTGGCGGCCCGTCAAAAGATTGAGGCGGGATTCACATTTGAAAAAATCGTACGCGCCGTCGAACGCGTCTACGGCGGCGACCCAGAACTCCTGGTACCGGAGGAAACAACAGAGTCCGTCGACGCGTTTATCCCCGCCGGCCCTTGAGTAGCGGGCTGTACACGGTTCCGATCAGGACGCCGGAGATCCCCCAGGTGATCACGTTCCACAAAACAACAGTAACCAGGCCAGCCGCCGCTGTTTCCGAATCAGCGTATCTGTGAAGCACGCCGGGCAGGCTGGCCAGGAGCCCCATCAGCATTCCGAATCTCAGCCCTTCCGCCCACGCGACACCCCCGCGATACCCGATCGGGAATATCCACGAGAGAAGCACCGACGTGAACAACCACGCGAAAAGATGGAGCGAAAATAGCGGCTCGGTGCGCTCGTCGAGACCGGCCGGTCCGGGCGCGGCCGGAAAAACAACTGGAGCCAGCAGCGCCCCGCAGAGTGTCAAAAACGCCGTGGCAACAATCGCTGCCAGTAATAGGCGCGGAAGATGCACCGTTTGTCCCCTGGATTCTTCGTTCACGTGGGTCCTCCCCGGCTGATCCCTCAGCCGTTATTTTATTTTTTTAAGGTTGATCAGTACTTCCAAAGTCCCCTTGCGCTCTTTGCTCGTTGGATAGTAGATCACCATATCGCTGAAACCATCGTTGTTGAGGTCGTGGTCCACGAGCTCGCCGTAAGCGTCGGCCTTGACCTTGGCCACCGCCTTTTTTGAAAACAGTTTGTCCTTGTCCGTAACACCGAGGAAGATGGACAGTTCATCTTCTTCGGTGGCAAACACAAAGTCCGTACGGTTGTCGCCGTTGTAGTCGCCCTCCAGGTCGGTGGCCTGGTCGTCGGATTCGCCCGAGAAATCGATCTTGTATTTGACTTCCTTGGTAAAATCGGGGCGATCGGAAAACCTGCCGTCTTCGCCCAACAGGTAGATATTGAAATAGACCTTTATATTGCGGGTAATCAGGATACGAATCAGCGCGGCAACACTGAACTTGACCGACGGCAACACCAGGTCCTTGCGTCCGTCGCCGTTTACGTCCCAGAACATCGCCTGCGCCGAAGCGGTGCCTTCTGAGATGATCACCTGGTCGGGCACGTCGGGGTAACCACCGGGTTTGCCCCAGTAGACATTGATCACACCGCGGAAATTTGTGAGTCCTTTCGCCGTCTGCTTCGACACCACGACGTCGGCATAACCGTTTCCATCGAGGTCGACCACATCGGTGGCGACTTCGGCGATATCCTCCAGTTTTTCCTGCTGGGTCAGGACGTCAAACAGGTAGTCGCGGTCGGCGACCGGGGAAAAGCGACCGTTGTCTCCGAGCAGGTGGATCCCCACACGTTCGTCAGTATTTGTCAGCAGGTCGGCCCGGCCGTCGTTGTTGTAATCGATCAGTGTGATATCGGGAAACGCGTAACGCGCCCGTAACCCCAGAGTTTTTTCGTCGCTGGCGTTCGAACTGGAATGGTACATGGTGGTGTTGAGGTCAACGCTGATCCGCTGCCCCGCGGCAAACAGACCGTCCTCACCCGCCTCAAAAAGCTCCAGTCCCTCAAACGCAAACACCCCGACGTCGTCCGTCCCGCCACCCGTCCAGTCACGCACCACATTGATCAGCGGCACCCGTTGTTTCGACGGAAAAACGGCCAGTCCCCGGGTCTCAAAAAGAACTTCGGGTGTTGTGTTGTACATCGTTCCATCGAAGGCGTGATAGCGGAAATCTACCGGGGTGAGAATACAGATTTCCTTTCGCGCGTCTCCAACCACGTCACCGATGTCCAGCACCGCTGCATCGTGGTCCAGTTCCCATGATTGGTCGGCCGCCGACGCAAACGACCCGTCAGCGCCCTGCCAGAACAGCGATACCCAGCGAGTTTCTTCGGGCGGAAGACCTTTTTTATGGACGACCAGTATATCTTTCAATCCGTCGTTGTCCAGGTCTTCGATCCAGTGGGCGTGCAGATAGTCGGGCACACTTAGTTTGTACATCGCAAACGAATCCTCGTCGTCCGCCGCAGCCGGAAAGGCAGCTACACATATCCACAGGTAACACAGAACAAACACCATCTGGCCCACACCGGGGTTAACGGCCAATCGAAACAACCGGATTTTTCTATTTCCCCGAAACATCTCTTCCTCCACGTGCTAACTGGTGATCTGCCTGTTTTTCACAATCCTGATGCCGGCCACATACGCCACAACAGCCCATGTCGTCCCGACGGCCAATGTTCTCCACACGAGGGTTCCCCATTCGAATGGCAACGGCAACCCTTTCGACATGGCAACCATCTGTTCCGATGGCAATCCGATATATGTGGTCAATAAAAACGGCCGGACGGGGGGAAACACCGACAGCGCCATCAGCGCTACACCGATTCCCGTCACCGCGGCGATTGCGCCACCGGGATGGTTGATCCTTGAAGCCAGCGCCGCGGTAACGATCGCGGTGGACCAGATCGTATACAGCACCAAAGCGGTCGTGAGGACCAGACGCAGTCCCATGCTGCCAGCGGTATGGACGAGGTAGTCTTTCTCCATCAGGTCAACAAATCCCAACCGCAGGAGAGCGAGGGCCACCACCACAACCGCGGCCATGAGAAACAACAACGTGACCAGACCGCAGGCGTACAACAACTTGCCGGTAAACCACCCCTGCCTGCTGAGCGGACGCACCCACGCGGACTTCACCGTGCCCAGCGCGTATTCCTGCGAAATCAAAAACGAAGTAAAAACAACCACAACCAGAACCACCACGTTAGCCATCCAGCCGATGGATGACGCGGCAACAAAAAAACCGCTGGGCAGGCCGAACCAGTTGTTTCGCGCACCCATCTCCAGCCCGAAATAAACAATCGCGGCGAGCAGGAGCAGCACGGACGGCAACACAAACGTCGAGCGCCGCCGCCGCTGCATGACCAGCTCGCCCGAAACGATCCTGGAAATCTCGGATTTTCGGTTCATGAGACACCTCCGCTTTCCCCAGACGTATCAGACGGATTTCCATCGCCATTCCCGCGCCCCGTTAACCGAAAGAATACGTTTTCCAGAGATTCCCGTCTTTTTACGATCTGCTCGGCGGTGATTCCCTGGTCGATCAGGAACTGGTTGATTCGGCTGGCGCGTATCCCGGGCGCAAGCACCTCCAGCTGGTCGGCGGACAACTGCCTGACCTGCAGAATATCGGCCAGTCCCTCCAGTATTCGTTTGGCCGAAGTCGCCTGGTCACACTGGATTTCGATCAGGTTGTCCTCGGAGGCCAGGTCTTTCGGTTTACCGTCGGCCACAATTTCGCCGTGGTGGATAATAAAAACACGGTCGCAGATCTGTTCGACTTCCTCCATACGGTGTGACGACAGAAATACGCACCGTCCCTCATCGTGCGCCAACCGCGGCAGCAACCGCCGGACGTCGGCGATCCCGCCGGGATCCAGGCCGCTGGTTGGCTCGTCCAGCAGGAGCAACCGCGGATCGGACAACAGCGCGGACGCCAGACCCAGCCGGCGTTTCATACCAAAAGAGTACTCGCCCGCTCCGCGATCGGCGGCTCCTGAAAGGTCCACCAGGTCGAGCAACTCGCCGATCCGGCTGTCCAGGTTTTCACCCAGCCAGCAGGCGACCACCCTCAGGTTGTCCCGGCCGGACAGGTGGGGGTAAAAAACCGGTCCGTCAAACTGCACACCCAGTTTTGTGAGGACACTCAGAGGCCGGGTGAGGATGTTCTCGCCGTCGATGCTGATTGAACCACCGGTCGGCTTCAGCAAACCGCAGATCAGCTTGAAGGTCGTGGTTTTGCCCGCGCCGTTGGGACCCAGAAAACCGTACACGCCGGGAGCATCCAGCGTGATATTGATTCCGTTCAGCGCCCGGGTTTTCCTGAAATCCTTGCGCAGGTCCTTAACTTGCAGAACCGGTTGCTCTTTGTCGGTCATCACTGAACTCATCCCGGTTAGAACGATCTATTGAACCGAAGAATAGCCCTTAATCCTTTGTAATTGTTATCCAGGTCTTTCGCCACGTACACACCGACATACGGCAGAATCGATTCGCCGGTGATACCCAAACCGATCGATTTTCCCCAGTTTTCGTACGGCGTCTCCAGAAATCCGAGAGGGTCTGTCGGGTTGGTGGCTTCGACGAGCAAACCGGTGTCGTAAAACACCAGCCAGTTCCAGCTGGTAAAGACAGAGCTGAAATAGCGAACATCGGGCAGCGGCCTGCGAAGTTCACCACTTAAGAGCACCAGCCGGTCGCCACGACTGACCGCGAAAGGATCGTCGGACAATCCCCTCACACCACCGTATCCGCCGAGCGACTGGTAAACCTGCCGCGGCGCGGGGTTAAAAGTCGAAAACAACTTTCCCGACACGTCCAGCTGCAAGTCGTAAGGCAGCTGCGAATACTTCCGCAAATCCAGCTGAAAGGCTTCGTAAGAAAAATCGCCGGGACCGTCGGCAAACCCCTTTTCTCCCCAGATGGAGGCATACCAGGCGCTTTCCGGCCACT
Source organism: uncultured bacterium (assembly GCA_964443465.1). GTDB lineage: Bacteria > Krumholzibacteriota > Krumholzibacteriia > WVZY01 > JAKEHA01 > CAYUDF01. Next base: position 43 of record CAYUDF010000285.1, on the reverse strand, counting down.
CCGGTTCCTCGCGCGAATCGTATACCAAAGCGGCGGCAAGGGT
>CAYUDF010000284.1:0-5095 GCA_964443465.1 uncultured bacterium | reverse complement strand
TCCGTCGAGTCGAATTCAAAGGCCCCGGAGACCCGATGAACGACGGCCTGTATTTCACCGACCGGCGTTTTTATCGCATCACGGACCAGTTCAGCGCGTTTCTTTCCAATTTCGGCGGCGGTGGCGGAGATACAGAAGACAGTGCTGAACCGCTACAGATTGTGGCGTACGAAATCGAGCTTCCCGAACTCGGGTCGAATCGCTGACTTTTTGACGGAGACAAATCATGATATTCAGAGCATTATCGGTTGTTTTACTTCTGGTTTTTTCTGTTTCGGTGGCTCACGCGTCCGATTCAGCGGACAGTTCCGAGCCGACATTTGTTTTCGAACTCGAAGCCGGACCTTTCTGGCAAACAACAAATGACGTACAGATCCCGAACAACGAAAACGGCACCCGTTTTTCACTGGTCGACGTCATCGGTAAAGGACCGTGGCCGGCAGCGCGTTTGTACGTCACCTGGAATATAAATAACCGCCACGGCTTGCGGGTGCTGGCTGCGCCGTTGTCGGTCACTGAGACCAGCGAGTTGCCTTCGACAATACTTTTTGCGGGGAGCACGTTCGAGGCGGGACTTCCGACCGAGGCGACCTACCAGTTCAATTCGTGGCGTCTGACCTACTCCTATCGTTTTTACGGCAGCACCCGATGGAATTGGCGTGTCGGTTTTACGGCAAAGATCCGGGACGCCAAAATTGCGTTGCAGCAGGGCGGGACGTCAGCCGAAAAAACGGATCTCGGTTTTGTTCCGCTTCTGCACATCAACGGTTTATACCGCTTTACCGAACGCTGGCGCGCAGTCCTCGATATCGACGGCCTCGCGGGCGGTCCGGGCAGAGCCGTGGACGGATCTCTCAAGGTCTACGCCGATCTGAACGATCGCTGGAGTCTTTCAGCGGGATATCGAACCGTCGAAGGCGGCGCGGACGTGGACGAAGTGTACAACTTCGCCTGGTTACATTACGCCGTGCTCTCGTTGTCGTACCATATCTAGTAAACCCGTTGTGAACGATTCAACACGGAAAATTGTCGTTATCGGAGGCGGATTCGGAGGCCTCGAAACCGCGCTCAGATTGAGGCGATCACATGTACACGTGACGCTGGTCGACAAGAACAACTACCATCTGTTTCAACCGCTTTTGTACCAGGTCGCCACGGGTGGCCTGTCTCCCGGGGATATATCCTCCCCCATCCGGGGTGTTCTCAAACGATCGCGCAACACAACGGTATTGATGGGCGAAGTCACCGATATACTGCCAGAATCGTCCCGCGCCGTTCTTCGCGACGGCGCGATCGATTACGATCAGCTGGTGGTGGCAACCGGTGTACGCCATCACTATTTCGGTAACACCGATTGGGAATGCGACGCACCGGGACTCAAAACCATCGAGGACGCACTGGAGATACGACGCCGCATTTTGCGCGCGTTCGAGGCGGCGGAACGGACGTCCGATCCCGGAACGAGGGCGGCACAGCTGACTTTTGTAATCGTTGGCGGGGGCCCGACGGGTGTGGAGATGGCCGGTGCGATCGGAGAACTGGCAAACTCGACTCTCAAACACAATTTCAGGAATATCGATCCGGGTAACACAAAAATATTCCTGCTCGAAGGTGTTGACCGCGTGTTGCCTCCTTATCCTGCCGTTCTTTCGGCGAAAGCCGCGCGGTCGTTACGAAAACTCGGCGTTACCGTGGTTACGGGCGCAACCGTCACTGATATGGACACACGTGGTGTGAACTACGAAAATAATAATGGGATTCATCGCATCGAAACCCGAACGATTTTATGGGCGGCCGGCGTCAAAGCTTCCCCGCTCGGTCAGACCCTCGCCGAGCGTACCGGAGCCGAGGTCGACCGGGCCGGGCGAATTCGTGTACAACCGGATCTCACCTTACCGGGATTTCCGGAAATATCTATAATTGGTGATCTGGCTTCGGTCACTGGAGAAGACGGCAAGTTACTGCCCGGTGTGGCGCCGGTCGCGATGCAGCAGGGACGTTATGTCGCCCGGCGTATTTCGGGAAAACTGCCCGCGTCCACACCATTCCGATACAAAGACAAGGGCAGCCTGGCGGTAATCGGCCGGCACGCCGCTGTCGCTGCTGTCGGGCGAATGCGGATCAGCGGTGCGTTTGCATGGTTCCTGTGGGTGTTCATCCACATCGCTTACCTGATCGAATACGACAACCGAATTGTGGTACTCACCCAGTGGGCAATCAACTATTTTACCCGTAAGCGCGGCGCGCGCCTGATCACAAACGAAGCAAAACTCCCTCTGGTGGATGATTCACGCTAGAAACTGGCAAAAACTCCGTTTGATCAAATTCTCATTTTTTGAAAATCCGGTTACAAAACATGTCTATTATATGTCCTTGACATTTAATGGACAGTTATTTATTGTTTATCCAGACACAATAGGATGGATTTCGCCGACTTCAACGAGCGATCGCGATCATCGGGGCGGGAATCGCCGGATTGAGTGCCTCACGCGAACTGGTTCACAGCGGTTGCGCTGACCAACCGCCGGAGTAAACGAATGAATACGCGAGCGCTTTTAATACTTATATTGCTGGTTCCGGCCGCCACTGCCGGGCCACTGGAGGAGAAAAAGCAGGTGAATAAACCCGACATCAACAGGCTGATCGAATTTTCCAGAGTAGATCCACAATCGTGGCTTCCGATAAACGACGGAGTGATGGGCGGTTTGTCGCAAAGCAAAATGATCGCGACAGGCACCGGAACGGCAGTTTTCTCCGGAACCGTTTCTCTCGAAAACAACGGCGGATTCGCTTCGGTGCGCGCGGCGCTGGAAGAGCTCGACCTGTCGGATTACGAGGGTTTAGTTGTAAGGATTTTCGGAGACGGAAAACGTTACCAGCTCCGCCTTCGGACAGACAATCGGTACGACGGCATCGCTTACCAGGCATCTTTTGAAACTGCCGACGGCGCCTGGGAAGAAATCGAGATCCCTTTCTCGTCTTTCCTGCCGACGTATCGTGGCCGCAGACCCCGCGGAGCACCACCGTTGGATGCCGGGAAAATCTCCCAGATCGGTTTTATGATAGCGGACAAACAGAACGGGCCTTTCCGACTGGAAATTGACTGGATAGGTGTTCGATAGATTATGTAACGACACTCCGGAGCGTAGATTGAGATGCGACAGGACGAATTTATTCATGAAAAGCCTCCACGCTTCTTTGGCGTTTCACCGGAGTTGGAGCAGCTCGTTCTTAAAGACCGGGCGCTCGATGAAGCCGCTGAGGGAATCACAATCGCCGATGCCACCCAAGCGGACCGGCCGCTGATTTATGTAAACAAGGGATTCGAACGTCTGACGGGTTACAGCGCCAGTGAGGCCCTCGGACGTAACTGCCGTTTTCTGCAGGGCGCGAATACCGACCCCGTGACGGTGGCCAAAATCCGAAATGCCGTCGAAGCAGGAACCGAATGTGTCGTCGAATTGCTCAATTACCACAAAAACGGCCGATCGTTCTGGAATCGTCTGTCGATCACACCCGTTAAGGACGACACCGGCAATGTGACCCACTTTATCGGCATACAGTCCGATATCACGGCACGCAAAAATGTAGAGGAGGCGCTCAACAAGACCAACACCCGGCTGGACGAAGCGAACCGCAGGATCAGCGAGGACATCGAGATGGCGGCGCAGATCCAGCGGGGATTTTTGCCGCAGGAACCGCTCCGGATTGACGGCGTGGAATTCGCCTGGGACCTGCGCCCGTGCGACGAACTCGCCGGAGACACTATCAACGTGGTTCCACTGGATAGTCGAAACGTGGAGTTCTATGCCATCGACGTCAGCGGTCACGGGGTGCCGGCCGCTTTGTTGTCGGTTACATTGAATCACCTGTTGTTGCCGGCCGGCGGCCGGCTTGTACTTGGTCCCTCAACTCCCGACGGTTCCGCCCTGTCACCCGTTGATGTCGTCCAGACATTGAACAGACAGTTCCCTTACGACCACGAACGGAATCAATACTTCACGCTGGCCTACGGCGTCTACGATACCGAAACCCGTGATTTCAGATTCGTTTCGGCCGGGCATCCGCCACTCATTCACGTGACACGGACGGGGGAAACCCGTCATGACTGGGTCGAGGGAATCCCCGTTGGAATTCAGTCCGATTTCAAATACGCGTTGAACACAATCCAGTTGTCACCGGGTGACCGTATCTACCTGTACTCCGACGGTCTGCTTGAGGTATTCGACCCCGGGCAGGCGCCATACGGACTGGAACGGCTGGAACAAACACTTCGGAACACCCGGCAGCAGACGTTGAAGGAGAGCATTTCTTCGGTATTCGGTGATCTTGAGAGATGGGGGCGGCGGACGACTTTTGATGACGATGTCTCAATATTGGCCTTTGAGGTCCGGTAAACTAAAGCGTCCAGAACCGGGGGCAAATCGTTAGAAGAAAACGTTTAAGACGAGACCGGCGCCGCCGGATGAAGAAACAGGCTGAAGGGACACAGTTTTGTCCCTTGCGGTCAGGTGCAGCTGTGGAACGAGATAACCGATTAACCCCCCGACGACATATCCGGTAATGACGTCGGTGAACCAGTGGTGCCCCGAATCCCGTCTCAAATACCCCGTAAGCGCCGGATAGATCGCCGCGCCGGTCCAGATCAGTGCCTTCGCCCTCCGGTTGGTCAGATACTCCTGGAAGACGCGGGCAACAAAGAAACTGTTGGCCGCGGCCGATGACGTATGCCCCGAATAGAACGAAAACCGGGCTTCCGTTGAGGTTTTTTTATCTATCGGCGTATCGGGGTCATAGACATATGGACGTGTCCGCAGAACAGCGGCCTTGACGATTCCGTTGATAGTCGCCTGCAGGAGAACCGTCTCTACCCACATCACCCCGAGGATCTGCCAGTCGTTCCGCGTGTCCTCGTATGTGAGAAAGGTCAACGGTAGCAGGAACGACGTGTATAACAGCACGTCCCCCGCTGTGGTTTCCCTGTAAGGATAAACGGCGTTACGGTCGAAACTGTTGACGTCATTGATATCAAGAGCGGCAATTTCGTCGAGTGTGAGTGGATCCACCTGCTGCAACATGGCCAGGCTGATGATCC
>CAYUDF010000283.1:0-5097 GCA_964443465.1 uncultured bacterium | reverse complement strand
ACGATGTGTGTGTATTCGTGTGTTATGACATTTCTCAACCACACAGTGGTGCCACGCATGCCAAATTCCAGGTTGGTCGCCCATATCTCGACCTTGTTGTCGTAGAAATACGCGGCGCCGTTTGCGTAATCTTCCGTGTCCTTGATAATGAAATCGACGATACCGGGGTCGTAGTCGTAGAGGCCTGTAATGTGCGGGAATATCTCTTCAGCGATTTGCGCGACCTGCTGAGCTGTCCATTCCGCGCCCGTGTGGTAGTGAACCCTGAAGTGTTCGGTGGTGAGTGTTCGCCAATCCAACGAAACATCGGTGACGGCGTTTAAACGCGTCGCGGAAGATAGGCAAATGGCTGCGACCAGAACGACTGCGAAAAGTCTTTTTGAGAACATATTTTAAAAACTACTAGGGGTAGTAATAATCCTGGGGAGGTCCGAGTCGGTGTCGCGACGACTCCCGCAACGTTCTAACTATAAGATGTAACTTGTGAAAAGTCAATAACAAAGCCGGAAGCGAGGGGACCCGCCACCTATGTGGCTTCTGCCGCCCCCGGCTCTTCAGGATTTTCGATTTCCGTACCTGGAAGCACCGGGGCTGAATCATTTGTTTCTGTATCATCGTCGGTACTCGCGGCCGTCTTCGACGGCTCCGATGCCTCCAACAGCTCCGAATTCTCCGCGGGTTTCTGCAACGGCGCCTTCAGGCTGATCGTCTGAACACGGCCGTCCTTTATGTCGCGGGAAAGCACGCGACTGACCTCTTCCTTCGCCGAGAAGTACAGAATCTGCCAGCCCTTGCCGGAGATATCACGGAGAACTTCCATCAAACGGGGAAGACGGTCAGCGTCCGCTTTGATAAACGGGTCGTCAAGTATCAGGAATCCGGTTTCATCGCCCAACAGCTTCGACGCGATAAATACACGCACCGTAAGAAACAGTTGATCGTATGCGCCTCCCGACAAGCAGTCCGCCCTGACGCGTTCGTTTTCGGAATCGAGCAGATATATACTGTTGTTACCGGGGTCGTAGTGAACGGACTTGTATCGTCCATCCGTTATCGTGGAAAAAGTGGAGGATATCGCCGAATCCTCGCCAAACAGGTCGCTGACGCGCTTGCGTTCCTCGGCCTCTATGTTTTCGCACAAACGTATGCAATCCTGGGCGACACGCTGGTCCAATGCGGTCCGGCTGTAGAATTCTTCGATCAGCTGTCCGATATGATCCAGTTCCTGCGTCGTGCGGCACGGGGGTGAAGTTTCGAGTACACCCAGTTCCTTCGCTTTGACTTCTATTCCGTGCAATCTTCTTGATCCCTGGAGCAATGCGCTCCGTATATCGCGGTGACGATTCTCCAGAGTAACCAGGTCCGCATTGATTCGTTCGAGGGTTTTAGCGTCGTAGTCGACCTGAGCTTCGCTATCGGCCTCTTGCAGAATCGCGTCTATCCGCGCCTTCCACTCTTCAGCCGCCGCGTCACCGGTGGCTTCAGTCGGCAACATATCGCGCAGAATGGTGAATTTGGCGCTGGCCGCCGCTTCCATTTTGGTACGCCGCTCGATCGCGGACTGGTAATCGCCGATGGTCTCCATTCCCGTTGAAACTTTTATCGTGATGATCTCAGCGTCCAGTTCGGCGATCTGTTCTGCTTTGCCGCTGATTCGGTCTTCGATACGCCGTTTTTCCTTGATAACGTTTTCGAGGTCCGCCTTGTGCGCCTGCAAATCCTGTTCGAGTTCGGAGACCTGTTGCTCAAAATCGGAGACGCGGCTGATCACTTCGTCGGCGGTCTCCAGTTCCAGCCCGCAGCTTTTGGCTTCCGCCAGCAGAACTTCCATTTTCAAGCGGACACTGCCTTCTGACGTACGGAGCTTCAGCTGTTTTACCCCGAGGAAAACCCAGATCAGAAAAGCGCCGATACCGATTCCCGCGATGAGATTGGACGCATGAACCAGAAACCCGATCAGGGCCAACGCCGTCATGCCGGCCGTCGCATATAACCCCTTGCGGTAAGTGCCGGACTGGGGTTCGGCGCGGCGAAATTCAGCGCGTTCATACTGGTAGTCATCGATTTTTGGTTTAAGGTCTGAGTTGATTCTGTTGTGCCGGGTGCGCACTTCACCGCACTTTGCTTCGAGTGCGTTGAGCCCCCGCTTGGTGGTGCGTATCGCGCGCTCGACCTTGTCGGCTTCCCTTTTCTCCTCGGCAAGATCGGTTTCTGCGCCCTCACGCCGGCTTATGGCTTTCTGCCAGTCTCTGAGCTGGGACGCGTCCAGTTGGTCGAGCTCGAGCACCGTTTTTTTCATTCGATTCAGGTCCGACAGCGCCCGCTTCGCCTTGCGGAATCTTTTTGTTTCCTCTGCCGCCCGCTGCAGCGCTGCTTCGTTTTCCAGCCTGGCGGAGCGGTCACGAATATCTATCAGCTCGTTTTCGAGATCGTCGTACTTGTCAGTAAGTAGCGATTCCCTCAATTCGCGGATCTCATCAACAAGATTTTTACCGTACCGGACCTTGGACGCAATTTTCGCCTGGTCGACGCTGTTTGCGAGGTCGCTGTCCGAACGGGCGCTGCGCAACCGGCCACGTTTTTGTACGGCGCGCATGAGATTTTCAATCTCCGATGAACGCAATCCGGTCAGTTTTTCCGTAACCCTGGAGTAGTATCGATCGGGCCCCTGAAGAGTTAAATCGCTGTCGCGGACAACGAATACATTTCGAAAATCCTCCGGCGTGATATCGAAGGGAAAAGCGCTGTTGATCGCTTCTCCTTGTTCGAGCTTGTGTTCAGTTCCCTTTGATTCGAGAACAACAAACCCTTCGGGATTTTCGTTGACCCGGTTCATGTTTCCGAAAAAACGCCGGTAGGTTTTGCGCAATTCCTTTTTGAACAACAAGCGGATGAGCGCGTCGATGAGCAGCGTCTTGCCCTGTTCGTTGGGGCCGTGAATAAGCGTAAAATCCCCAAGTCCGCTTTCACTGAACGGATGCATCGGCCCATAACGAGTCACTTCCAACTGCTTAATCCGCATTTATTATCTCCGTCAGCGAATCGATCACCATTTCGCGCATCATTCTGCGGTGGATTTCAGGCGCGTCTTCATCCGCCAGGCGTTCGTTGAATTTCCGGAACAGCTCGTTACGCAAGATATCTCCTACTTCGCGCCAACGGGAGTTGAATTCCTTAACACCTGGAAGGGACTCAAATTGCCTGATCTCTTCATCAAATTCTTTTTCAGTTTTTCCCAGGGCGTCCACATCCGCAAAACCGCTCACCGTCAGATAAACCGCCGCTCCCGGGTGCAATTCCTCCAGGCGGCGGCGGATGTTATCAGTCGGCACCACCCGGTCAAACGGATTAAGCACGATATCCACGCTCTCGGCGTGCGCTGTATCGAGCGGCACCGGCCGGGGCGGTTCACCCGCGTCGATCACGACGGCTTGCCGACGACCGACCTCCTTGCGCGTGACCGATACCGGAGACCCCGAATACACAAAGTACCCACCTTCGAATTGACGAACGTCGTAACTCTTGTGAAAATGTCCGGCGAGCACGTAATCAAAACCCAGGCCTGCAAAAGTCGACAGCCTGACGGGCATGTAGTCGTGCCCTTCTTCGTCTCCAAACGCATCCGGTTCCGGAATCATGTCGAGCAGTTCCCCGTGGTAAAGAAGCACGTTTACAGCGCCGTCTTCGTCGCGTAACTGCTCCCGCGCGGCAAGGAGTCTTTCCAGCACGATTTCCGGCCCCACGTTTTCAAAGGGAATACCGACGATACGCAGCAGGCCGAGATCCACGGCTTGAGCGGGGTCCGCCATAACGGTCACGTTCTGACCGAAAAAATCCCCGGCGCTTAATCCGCCGCTGTCGTGGTTGCCCGGAAGTATAAATACGGGGAATGGCCGCCTCTCGAACACTTCGCGGAGCGGCATCTTGAGCATTTGTGCGTCGACACTTCTGTCGAACATGTCACCGCATATAACCAGTGCGCCGCATTTCAGATTTTCGGCTTTGTCCAGAACATCAACAAGGGCTTGCCATCGCTCGTCGTCCGTGGTCCGGAGGTGCAGGTCGGAGGTGTGTAAAATTCGCATGGCTCGCATTATAGACGATTGTCAGAAAGTCCGGTACCCAAAATCTGAAAATCAGGTCCGATTCCACGCCACAACCCGCTTAATCGTCACCTCCGGCGACGGTGCTTCGACGGCGAAAAATATTCCTGAATAAAATTCACGAATTCAAGGCGTGTCGCGGACAACACGCGATTGGATTTGTAGTAAAGAACGATGTCACGAGACATCATCAGCATGGGTACGTCAATCCGTTTCAGCTGGCCACGGCGCAATTCCCCGGATACCGACACGTCGGGCAGAATCGCCAGGCCCATACCCGCCAGGACCATGTGCTTGATGGTCGCTGGATTCGCGGATTCGATCGAATATTCGACCGATATTGACATTCTTTTGAACAACGAATCGATCATCGCCCGCGTTTGCATGCCCTTCTGGAAACCCACAAACGGGTACGGCTCGAGGTCCCGCGGTGACACCGAATCCTGGTCGGCAAGAGGATGACCGGGGGGCGCGACCAGAAACATCTTGTTCTTCGTGATTTTGATGCCCGTCAGCTCCGCGTACTTCTGATTGGATGGGATGATGGCAAAATCCACTTTGCCCGAAATCAACAGGTCGAGCGCCTGTTCGGCCAGCTTGAAGTCTATTTTGATCCGGGCGTCCGGGTAGGCGGTCTTGAACGCCGGTAAAAACCGCGGTAACTCATAGATACCAATACTGTTAACTGTTCCGATCGATATCATGCCGGTGAATTGCCGCTCCGATTCCTGCAGTGACGACTGCATCTGCTCGATATCGTGGAAAACGCGTTCCGCGACATGGTAGGCGATCACTCCCGCTTCGGTGAGATCAACCCCTCCTTTGCGGCGGTCGAACAGTTGCCGACCCAGATCCTGCTCGATCTGCTTGATCTGGATACTGAGTGAGGACTGCGACACCATCAACGTGCGCGCCGCTCCCGTGAAACTGCCGTGGCGGGCCACCTCGTAGAAGTAGTAATAATGATTGAAGTTAAGGGGTAACAAGGGATATA
>CAYUDF010000282.1:0-5119 GCA_964443465.1 uncultured bacterium | reverse complement strand
TGTCGATGAATTTCTCCACGTTGAGGTCGGCGCCCTGCTGGAAATCCATGTATACGAATATCGAGTTATGATGGCTGTCCATGTGCTGCCGGCGATTCTGCCGCTGGTATATATAATTGAGCAGCGATGACTTGCCGATCCGTCGTTCACCCACGATCGATATCGACTGCGGCCTCGGCGCGTCGAGTCGCGAGTAGATCCTTTTGATCTCGCGGGAACGCCCGTAGAACTCATCCGGGTTCTGGATCATCACGCGATTGAGGTATGGATTTCTCTTGCTGCCCCGGTTGGTCGCCGAGCGGGCAGCCGTCCGGCGGCCGACAAGTGAAGAGTCAGTCTCCTGGTACTGGGAGCGGAGCGCCTCCAGTTCTTTGTCCAATTCGGAAAAAGAAACGTATCGGTTTTCCCGCTTCTTTTCCAGGCAGCGCAGCACAACGTTACGCAGTTCGTCGGGCACATCCGGCTCAAATGGCGCCGGGTCCCCACTGGCGATCAGATACAACAGCGTAGCCGGGTGTTCGGCCTCGAAGGGAAAGCGGCCGTTGAGCATGCGATACAGGCACACACCAAACGCCCAGATATCGGCGCGGTTGTCGATTTCGGTGACCGCGACCTGTTCGGGCGCATAAAACACCGGGGTGCCGATACGGCTGTTGTCATCCGATAACGAAGACGCGTCAAGCACTTTGGCCAGACCGAAATCGAGAACCTTGGCGTGGCCTTCGGTGTCGACCATTATATTGGTCAGCTTGAGGTCGCGATGGATGACGCCGTGCTCGTGTGCGTACGCCATCGCCTTGCAGATCTGCGTCGAAATCTTGAGTATCTCCCCCAGATCGGGCGGTGAATCCTCGAGCATGTCGGCAACCGTGACACCATCCACCAGTTCCATCACCATGAACGGCCGGTCGTCGTGATTGCCACGGTCAAATACGGTCACGACGTTGGCGTGTTTCAGGCGGGCCATCGACTCGGACTCGCGGAGAAACCGTTTTTCGAATCCACGATCGTCTCCTGCGTTGTGCAGAATCTTCACGGCCACTGGGCGCTTGAGGACGGTATCGAACGCCTTGTACACGTACCCGAATGCTCCCCGTCCCAGCCGGCATTCAATCTTGTACTTGTCCATCAACAGTTGACCAATCATCTGTTTCCTCACTGCGGTGCAAAAGTCTGGCGAACGGTTATCGTATCGCCGGGAGCCAGGTCGACCGTTTGACTGTGCGTTCGGTCGCCGAATCGTATCTCGATCACACGCGAACCGGGCCTCACCGCGACTATCCCGTAGCTGATTTCCGACTTTGTTCTCGCGCCATCGATATAGACATCACCCACCGGCTGAATCATCAGGCGGATGTAGCCGTCGGCAAGCCGGTTGAGAGTGGCCATCAGTTCGTTGTCGGGATACGGGACGGCAACATCCCGCTCCCACGGCGCGTACCCGTCAGCGGTCACACGAAGCGCGTGCGTGCCGTAAGTCACGCCGGTGATCGCGAACGGGGTCACACCCGTCCAGCGCCCGCCACCCAGGTTAAACACGGCACCCGACGGCTCAGATGAGATCCGCAACGGGGCGGTCCGCCTGCCAAGTTCCCGCGTGATTACAACGGTCGAATCCGCCGGTACGTTTACGGGCGGAAACGTGTAGCGGTTGAATCCTTCGAGTGCGATCGCAACGGTGTGGGGTTCAACGACGGGAATTGCTGTCAATTCAGCCGGGGTCAACAGACTCGTTTCTTCTCCGTCGAGTGTGATGCGCGCTCCCGGCGGTGTGGAACGGACCATTATGTTTCCGGTAATCGCGTCGAGAACAAATGACGTTTCCCACACAGCGTTCGCCGCCAGATCCACAGAATCGATCTGTGACCGGTAACCGGCCCGCTTTACCTCGACGAGGTGCGCGCCCGCGGGAACGCTGTCGTTGAGCGGTGTCCAGCCCAACCGCGAACCGTCCACCCATACCTCGGCGTCCGACGGCTCCGACCGAATCTCCAGTCCGGCATAATCGATCTGCGTGGCCGACAGGCCGTTCTCTCCACCTCGTCCACCACCAAAAATCGTTCCGCGCATAAAATAGACCGCCGCAATCACCACCACCACAGCCGCCGCGCGGAATAACCACGTGCGCGCCGTCGGTTTCTTGACCGGCACCAGTTCGGCCGGGACCTCCCCGCCGCGCTCCATCTGGTCGAGGACACGCCAGACCGAGTGCATGCGCGCGATCCACGCGTGCCACAATCCCATCCGGTATTCGTAGGTCTCGGCCCCAACCGACTTCGAAAGCAGGTCACCCTTGAACAGGTTCTCCAGTGCTTTTTTGAGCGCAGCTGAATCAGCGCGGTAACCGATCCGCTCGCTGGCCATAAAAGACTCAATGTCCTCCACACCCACCGGCCGCGGTTTGGACTTGTTTAGCTCCGCGATGATCGACAGGCACAGTTTTTCCATCGTAGGCAGCTGGTTCCAGTGAAAGATCATCTGCGGGAGCGGATCGGCGACCACTTCGTCAATCGCCTCCTGCAGGTCGTCACGCGTGACGTCGTACTTGTGCTTTTCATTCAGGTGATCGACGATCGACTGGCACAACACCTGTGTGTAAAAAGGTTGCCCCGCGGTCAGGTCGGCAACCGATTCGGGAACGCCATCGTCGTACTGCACGATTCCATCGACAGGTTCCGTGACCAGCCGCAGCGTATCACGGCGGGTGAGATAGCTGATTTTTCTGTTGAGCCCCTTGGTAAGAAACTCCCAGTATTTCTTTTTGCGCGCTTCCAGCCGGTCCGAACCCGTAAACAACACGAACAGCTTTTTGTGCTCGATCAGGTTGCCGAGCAGGCGGAGCATCTGCGGATCGAGGACACCGTTGTCGATGTGTGTCTCGAACAGTTCGTACTCGTCGAAGGCAAGCACCAGTTTCTTATCGCCCAGTTTCTCCACCACGCGCAGGATAAACCGCTCAAAAGCGTCGAACGGATTCTTCTCAAATTCGTTCCCGAACGCTTCGATCTGCGAATCCGTGGAATTGCCCGACGTGACAATCGTCCGCGCCGCTTTTTCCAGGAAATCCTTGTCGTTTTTAATCGCCATCGACTGCATGTCGATCAATACAGGGACAAAACCTTCGCCTAGCCGGCCTTCCTGGATCTGGAACAGTATCGATGTCTTGCCACTGCGGCGGGCGCCGCACAGCACAATCAATCCGCCGTCTTTGTCACCGGTGATTTTGGTGTGGATGTAAGCAAAGTCGTCCTCGCGGCCAAAGAACATCTTCTGCCCGCGGATCGGGTTGCCCACGATGAAGGGATTCTGGATCGGCTCAAACGCGCTCATTATAACCCGTCAGTTTGCCGGCGGCGCCGGCGGGCCGGGGAGTGGTTCGTCTTCCGGCGGCGTGTCGTCGCCGCCTAACGTCAACGCTAGGACGAGCCCCACCGTGGCTGCTACCGGAACAACAACCCACGACAGCCACCATTTGTATCCCCTGATTTTCTTCAGAGAGATTTCTCTTGTCTGGTCACCCGCCGGTTCGACATCCACGGCAACTTCCTTCTCTTCGTACTGCGACTTGATAACCCTCACCGTGTGCGATCCGACAGGGAAGTATTTCTCGTAAAACGGAGACGGCCCCCGAAACTCGCCGTCGATCAGAACGTCACACGAATCCGGCGACGTAATGATCCGCAACTCGCCAAACATTTCGCTGCGAAGCGCGTCGTAGAGCGAGTCGACGGTGGCGTATCCGACACCCGCTTGTATGTCCGGATACAGGCGCAACGTTTCTCTCGCCTGTGCCTCGCGCTGCTCTACCAGTTGGGTACGGATCCGGCTGTCCTGGGTGGCGTTTCGCTGCTGGTGGATCGTCTTGACCTTTTCGTTGTACAGATCCCGCAGAATCACCTCCGCCTGTGCGAAATCCTCTATCATCTCCTGGATTTCCCGGAGTGCGCGGTCGTAGTTTCCCTCGGACCGGCTGACGTACACTTCCTGTATACGCATGGCGTATTCTTCTTCCGGATTTTCACCGTCGCCCCGGGGCAGGGCGACACCGGGTATCGTGAGTAGAAATGAAATAAGCGCCAGAGTGGCTACGACTCTTCGACTAACCGGTCGACTTGTCAGGAATTTCATCGAACCTCTCCCTCTTCGGCAATTTGGGTTTGCCAGTGTCCTTGATTCAGTCTGCGAGACGGCGGGAAGAAAAGTGACCTGAGGTGTGGAATCTGGTTAACAGTTTACCAAAAAACAGGTTACACATCAATCCAACTACATCTCCGGTGAAGCCCTTGGTACCTCTTTAATTCATCGGACAACAACCAGTTTCGACGCGTGTTTCAATCCCGCAACTGTTTTAATACGAATAAAATACACACCTGAGCCTATCCGGCCGACGTCCAAATCGAATACGTATCCGGTACCGGCTTCAAAAGACTGTGGTGTACTCTTCCTAACGAGTTGTCCATTGACGTTATACAGTTCGAACGTCAAATCCTCGGCTGCCGTCATGTCAAACAACACACTTGTATGCCCCGCAGAGCCGGTTAACGGATTGGGCCATACAGTCCTGACCTGTAACGCGGGTACCGGCGTCGTATCGCGATTCTGTATTCCAGTGGCGGTGGGTTGGTCGTTTCCCAACGCGGTCACGGTCAGCTGGTTGATCGATCCGACCCAGGTCCAGTTGTTGCCGTCCGGGGACGTGGCGATCATTCCCTCTTTTGTCGAAGCAAACAGCGCGGTACCGTCAGACGTGAGTCCGCACACGTGGACCTGCGATACCGTGCCTACCGTGCTCCACGTCTGGCCCTGGTCGCTGCTCTCGGCCAGATCACCCGTGCTGTTGATTGCATAAAGAGAAGAACCCACCTGACGGGCGGCCACAGCGTCAGGCACCGTCCAGGCCCCGACGGTTGACCAGTTTGTACACCCGTCATCGCTCCGCGAGATTTCGCCGGTACGGGTCAAGGCGTACACACGAGCGTTTATACTTCCTGCCAGACCGGTGTAGTTCGATCCGGTGAGCGCCGCCCACGCCGTAAACGTCGCCCCGCTGTCCGTCGATCGCCATAATACGCCGGTGGCGGTCAAAGTAATCAGGATTTCTGCCGATGACGGTTGGAAA
>CAYUDF010000281.1:0-5123 GCA_964443465.1 uncultured bacterium | reverse complement strand
GGCGTCCTTTGCCAGCATTTCGACGCCGGCTTTTATTATGATAAGAGGGGTCCTGAACTCATGTGTGATCCTGCTGATAACTTCGTCGCGGACTTTGTATAATTTGCGGATTTCCTTGGCCGATTGTCGGGCGTTATTGTACATAAAGGCGTTGTTGAACGTTGTGGCCGAAACTGCGCAAAGTGAGGATAGTACCTCGAGATCAACAGGAGAAAACGGTTCCCCTGAAACCCTTGCACCGAGAAATAGCACCCCAACAATCTTCTCCTTGAGGATCAACGGGGCAAACAGCTGGTAGTGCTGGCTGAGAAATTTCATTCCGGTTAAACTCGACAGCCCCTGCGGAAGTTCATCCATGCACATTGGATATTGATTGTCGCGGATCGTGATCATCTGGGCATGGCCCGTTGCGAATCTCGGGAGGTTATCCGAGGTGAGCCTGCCGTACGAAACGGCGGGATCCAGCGTCTCGGTCTTTTCATTGTATTGGTAATAACACGCGTCGCCGGCAACAAACTGTCCCATTAATGTGAGCAGAAACGAGCTGTGGAGTTGATGCAATTCGATGGAGCTTCCATAACGGTTAAGAAGTGACGTCATAGAGCCCACCAGAAATTTCTGCTGTTGAAATCTGGTCTTCCAGTATTTCTGTGCCGCGGAAGACGTTTTATTGTCAGGATTTTGTACGGTCACCGGTAACCCCTTTTATCAAGATTCAATCAACCTCTCGACCTCGTCGATGCTGTCGATTGTTTTGAAAAACGATTTCAGGTTGATCAGCTCAAACACCTCGTCGATGTGCGGCGGTGTGTCGAGAAAGTAGATATTGCCGCCTGTTTCCCTCAGAAAAGAAACAGTGCCCAAGAAAATACCGATTCCCGCGCTGCTGATAAAATCTGATTTCGAGAAATCAACTACAATATTCTTTGTCCCCTGTTCGGACAGACTTTTGAAGTGCGATTCCAGAACAGGCGCCGCCGATGCGTCGATACTGCCAACCGGTCTGAGCACGGCCGCGCCAACAATCGTGCAGGGAACAAGTTCCACAACAAATTCATTCATGCGTTTTACCCTTTCTTTGCTGTCAGATGATTTCTGCTGATATCAAGGTTGAATGACGATGTATTCCAGTTGTTGTTTCTTTCGTAAAAAAAATCGGAGCACAAACGATTGATCATATACAGACCCAGGCCCCGTTTGCTGCCTTGGGAGATCTTGTCGCCGACGAGCCCGGAATTGGCGTTGCTGACGGTTCTGAACGGTTTAGAATCATCGCGATATACCACCCTGACGATTTCGTCACTGAATTCCAGGGTCAAGTCGATCGATGCCTTCTTGCCCGGGAAGTTGCCGTGCTCGGCGGTGTTCATCGATAGCTCATAAATACAAAGACGTAAATGCAGGGAACTCCTGGAGTCCAGATCAACGGCGGTTCCGATAATCGCGATGGCCGTGTTAATACTTTCGACGGCATGTTCGAGTCCGTGAACGATAATTCGGTAATAGGCCCGATGCTCAGTTTCGTTATGGCTCATGAGGGCGTCGCCGGTTTGCCCGTCCTCCCGGGTACAGGTGAAACGTAACCCGTTCTTGTGTCGTTGCTTACCAGCGACCGTGGGACTCGCCGGCGCCGGTTTGGGGAGCTGCTTCAAAGCCGCGAACTGTTCCAGCCGCTGAATATCACCCGTCGACGTGCCACTACGATAGAAAATCCGAACGACTCGTACGCCCTCCACGGTACACCTGCCGACGAATTTCGCCAGACTCTGCAGAAAATCGTCCGTTTCACCGGGCGCGGTATCGATGCAGATAGCGGAATTATCCAGGTTTATGTCAGTTATTTTCAGCCACACAAGATTCTACCCTTGTTCCCTTGTCGAAGGCGGTTGCGTCCGCCGCGAGACTTACTGCCAGTAACGTGAGATCATCAAATTGGGGAGCGGAACCCCTGAACGCGACCTCTGCCCGGACCAGCTGGCCGACGAGTGATTCCGCCCCCGCATAACCAAATTTATTGGCGATCTCCAGCATTCGATTGAACGAAAATTGTTCGCCGTCCGGGTTGATCGATTCGTTCAGACCATCGGTGTATTGTAAAAGCATGTCTCCCGGTTGCAGGTCGATCCGGTATTCGCGCAGGTGTTCCGCAAAAATATTGTCTGGAAACGTTCCCATCGGCGGGCCTTCCATTTTGAAGAACCGCGATCTCGCTGTCTTGTGGTTGTATATCAGGGCCGGATTATGGCCGGCATTGGAAAACACGATCGATCCGGTCTCGCTGTCCAGAACCGCGACAAAAAACGTCACAAACATGTTACGCCGGATGTTTCCCAGTAGTGTTGCGTTGAGTTTGCGAACAATCTCCCTGGGGGGCGTACCCTTCGCGAAGAGGTCATGGACCATTATTTTAACCATGGCCATGACGACCAGACCGGGAACACCCTTGCCGGACACATCCGCCATCACCAGTCCCAGTTTAGATTCTCCAACACGCAGGACATCAAAGTAGTCTCCGCCCACCTCCGTCGCGGATTCGTAGTGAAAACCAACGTTGTATCCCTCGGGAACATAAACATCCTCGGGTAACAGGGTCTGCTGGATTTCCGCCGCGATTTCGAGTTCGCGATCCATGCGTTCCTTGACGGCGTGTTCGGCCTGTGCGGCCGATATCCGGAACGCCATGTCGTTAAAAGCGTCCGCCAGTACCTGGAATTCGTTTCGGGTCGAAACGTCTATCTTAACGTCCAGATTTCCCTCCGCCATCACGTTCACGCCGTGCATCATCTCTTTCATGGAACGTGAGATTCGCTGGAAGTAAACGGTTGCAAGCACGAGGCCGAGCAGCAGCGAGATCGTGCTTACGGTAAGCGTGATCCTGATACTGGCCGCCAGGTTGTCGTGGAGTTCCTGTTTTGAATAAGTGAGGTACACATATCCGATCGGCTTCTGCTGGCTCAATACAGGCGTATAAAAAATATATGAATCGTTGTTTGCGTACATATGTTCGTTCGGCAGCAACTCGTGTTTGCTAATTCCCGGTGTAGCGTGTACTTCAATGTGCCGGGTCAGATCGGGCTTGTAGACGACACCGACATTTGCGATATCCCGGTCGCCCTGGGTCACCCCATCGGCGTCGGTGATCGTGACGGTTTGTACTTCGTTCTGGCGCTCCAGTATCCTTGTCACAAGCGGAAACAGTTCGATCTCGGGATCGACGTGCAGCAGCGCTTTCTGGCTCGACAACGAGAGATTACGGCCCTGTAGAATGACTGTTTGTTCGAGTTCACGCGTAATCGTTTTTTTCTGATCCACGATAAGGAAGTAACTGCTCGCCGACACGGTCAGCGCGAGCAGGCCCAGCGCGCCGAGCCACAGCTGGGTTCGAAGCGAATGGAAAAAGCCGACTTTGTTGAGCGTATCAGTCATTCTCAACCTTGCTGAGGCGGCCTGCTTCGTCTCTTGCCTTGAGCAGGTAACGCCTCGCCTTCGGATTGTCCGGGTCAACCGTCAGGGCTTTTTCCCAATTGACGATTGCCTCCCGGTAATTTTCTTCCGAGTACTTCTTCATGCCGACAAACAGGTACGTCTTGGTCAACAACTCGGATACGTTGTGATAGCCGGGCGCTGCCACCCATATCTCGTGGAACCGTCGTACTGCTTCCTCGTACCTGCCGTCGTTAAAATAGCGTAACCCTTCGTTGTATTTCGGTTCCAGTAGCGCGGAATCATAAGTCCTGCGTTGTTGACCCGGACCAGTTCCTGTCGCGGGCGAAGATTGTTCGCGTGACAGGGTGGCTCGCTGCTGTCCGGCGATTTGTTGTTTCTGGCGCAATTCGGCAATTCTTCCGTCCAGCGAAACGTCATCAGGATCGAGTCCCTTTGCTCTCTTTAATGCGTTGATAGCCGATTCGAACGAGCCGCGGTTTGCCAATGCGTTGGCGTCGATGACCAGGGCCTGTTTCTCGTTCTGTATATTGGTGTGCGCCTTCTGTTCGTACTCGTTCGCCAGCCTGTTATCCGGCGCGAGACGAAGAACTTCGTGAAACCCGGCCCTTGCTTCGACGAAATGTCTGGAAGCGTACAGGTCGATCGAACGTTTCAGCATGCCGTTGATCATGTCCGTGTGGTCGTCCTGCGCTCTGATTTTACGGTTACACTCCGTCATCAAGACGGAAGCTTCCGGATCTTCGGGTGAGAGAGCCTGAACCTGACGGAGGTGGTAGAGGGCTTCGAGATAGTTGCCGGCGTTTATCAGAGTCGCAGCCTGTTCCATTTCGTCGTAGTAACGGCAGGTCGTAATCTGGGTTCGAGCACGGTCGTTCTGGTCGTCCCACAGCAGGGCCAATTCGTATTGACCGGCTGCCTCGCGGTACCGTGCATTTGCGAACAGGTCATCGGCACGCTGTATCGTTTCCGCCAGCTGCGAAGACTCGAGATCCGACAGCTTGGAGTTGATCTGCCTGTCCAGTTCCGCTTCAAGGGCCGCCTGGTTTGCCTGCCTCCGGTCGTCGAGGCTGGATCCAAACCTGAAACAAACGGAAATGCGGTGATTGGCCCCCAGGTCCTCGCTCCGGTAAGAGTAGTCGACGGAGGCGTTTCTCCATGCAGCGCCCACACCCGCTGTGGGGGTCGATCCGTCGAATCCGAACCGGAACGCGATCATATTCATGTAACTGACTTCCTGCCCGAATCGGAACTGGTAAGGCGAAAAACGAGGCGCAACGATGTCGACAGCCGTTACAAAACCGATTTCACCGGCGGCGTACGCCCCTGAAGCGCCAAACACGACGGAGAGTGGGTCGGCGACGTCTTCCTGATCCAGTTTTACCACCGGTTCGATCAGGTTCAGTATCGACATGCCTGCGCGTAGGTATTCCAGGTGCTTGTGGCCGGTAAACATTTTGGTAGCCAGAAATCCCAGGTCCATTCCGACGCCCGAGCCGTTGTAGGAGCCAAACGACTGGTTGTCGATTTTCAGATTGATACCCGCGGCAAGTGCGGGGTGCAGTGGGGCGGCATAACCGAAGAGCAGCCGGGTTTGTGCGTTTTTCATGTTATCGGACAACAGGACGTTGTTGATGTCCCTTTCCTCTATTCCGCTGACATCGAGGCGCAGTACGCTG
>CAYUDF010000280.1:0-5138 GCA_964443465.1 uncultured bacterium | reverse complement strand
AACAGGGCCTTGACCAAGCGGGACGCGTGTACCCCGAGAAAACCGGTCACCTCATCGATAGTGGTTTTGCCCGGCGTCGACACTTTTTGGGGTGTATCCTGCACGGGTTCGGTCTCCGCCAGCTCGGTACCGAGGCTCTCGGCTCTTTCGTTGTTCGCGGAGTAGCCGCAGTCACACAGAAACACTTCGCTTTCTCAGGAGTCGGCGAGCACGATGAATTCGTGATTGACGTCGCCGCCGATAGCGCCGGATTCGGCTTCGACGCGCACGTGTGTCAGGCCGCAACGGTCGAGTATACGGCTGTAAGCGGTTGCCATGACCTCGTAGGTTTCGCCGAGTGATTCGTGGGAAGCGTGGAAACTGTAGGCGTCTTTCATGATGAATTCCCTGCAGCGCATCAACCCGAAACGCGGGCGGAATTCGTCGCGAAACTTCACCTGGATCTGGTAAAGGCACTGTGGCAGCTGTTTATAACTCTTGAGATTTGCGCGCGCGAGATCGGTAACGACTTCTTCGTGTGTGGGTCCAAGGGCAAAAAAGCGGTCGCGCCTGTCGTTGAGCTTGAACAGAAGCGGGCCGAAGTTTCCAAGGCGGCCTGTTTCTTCGTACAATTCGCCAGGGTGTAAGATCGGCATCATGACTTCCTGGCACCCCGCGCGGTCCATCTCTTCGCGAACGATCTGTTCGACTTTCTTGAGCACGCGATATCCGGCCGGCAGAAACGAATAAACGCCCGACGTCAGCTGCTTGATCAATCCGGCCCGCAGCATCAACTTGTGACTGCTCAGCTCGGCCTCGCTGGGTGATTCCTTAAATGTCGGCAAATAATACTTCGACCAATGCATCTATAATCTCTCTCTCTCTAAAATAAAAAATACCGGACTGGGATGGTGTCCGTGTTTCTGGCCTTCGGCTCGTGGGGGTTCCTTCGTATCTGGCGAGCGGTTACGCGGCGCGAGCCGGGCACGGCTCCCCTGCGGCCCCCTCAAAGGTAGCATTACCAGCCATGACGGGTCGCCTCGCCCCGCTCGCGAGCATATTGTAGCTCGCAGGGTGCTGCGCTACTTGATCGGCTCGCAGATCGACCCTCTTATTATAGCTCGCCTCCAAACGTCCTCCCGCGCTGACGCTTATAGCGCGGGACCAGAGCGTCTCGCCCCGCGTATCCGCGCGCCTTGCACCGCCGGCCTTGATCTCTTGATGCTGCCGGTCGCGGGTGGCGCCGATGGGGGCGCCCCGCCGCGCGCAGCCTGCGAGCACGGTGGGGGTAATCGGCGACAGGACCCGCGACTGGCTAATATACTCCCGTGCCCGGCTCGCGCCGCGTATCCGTGCGCCCGAAACCTCAGGCCCTTCGACGGGCCTATAATTCTTAAGGAAAAGCGCATCGACGACGTGCGATACCGAGAACATACAAATAGTGAATAAATCATAAGTAACTATAAGAAACAACACGGCTTAGGTGTGTAATGTGGTTGTCGAAATAGCGCATTTAGGGCTTGTGGTGACATAGTGGCGATCATTATAATTATAAAGGAGTTATCAATTCATCCTCTGATCGAATGCCCCCATGCCGGACGCCTGCAGATGGAGTAGAGGAATGCGTCTCAAACACATCCGGCACATTGCTATCCTGACCGCGCTGATCGTGGCCGTAACGGCATCCGCGGCATCCGCACAACGGTTTGGTCGTAACAAGATTCAGTACAAAGACCACCAGTGGCGGGTGCTCAGTACGCCCCATTTCGACATACATTTCTACCAGGGTTCCGAACAGTTTGCAGTTCGGGCCGGACTTGTACTCGAAGACGGTTACGACATGCTTTCCTACAAGCTCAAGGAAATGCTGCCGTGGCGTGTGCCCATCATTCTGTATTCCTCTCACAACGATTTTCTGCAGACAAATGTGACAACGTCACTGTTACCCGAAGGTGTACAGGCATTCGCCGAACCGTCGCGGCGGCGTATCGTGCTGCCGTTCACCAGCTCCTTCAAGGAATTTGCGCATACAGCGATCCACGAGCTGGCGCACGTATTTACATTCCAGATCGTATTTAACAGGCTGCTGGACAACGTATTTACACGCAGCTACACATTTCCGCTTCAGCTGTGGGTCGCAGAAGGGGTGGCCGAGTACCTGTCCGTCAAGTGGGATCCCGACGCCGACATGTATATTCGTGACGCCATCATTCACGACTACCTGTTCCCGCTGCAGGGCCTGTCCGGGTTCTACGTCTACAAGGAAGGACAGTCCGTATTTAATTATATAGAAGAGACTTACGGGCGCGATAAGGTTGTGGAAATCCTGCACTCGCTGGCATCCACGCGCAATTCCGACATTGCGCTCGAGCGGACGATCGGTCTGGGAACTTCGGAGCTGGCCGCAAACTGGGCTAAAGACCTCCGGAAGCATTACTGGCCGCTTTACCCCGACAAGGTTGAGGTCACCGACTACGGACGCCGTCTGACCGATCACATCAAGGACCGCGGTTATTACAACACCAAACCCGCTATCTCGCCCGACGGCGAAAAGATTGCGTTTTTCTCAGACCGGGACGGGCTCATCGACATGTACCTGATGTCGGCGCTGGACGGCAAGATTATACGTAAGTTGGTCAGCGGACACCGTTCGAACCGGTTCGAGTCGCTACATTTCATGAACAGTGCTCTCACGTTCAGTCCCGACGGGAAATACCTCGCGTTTACCGCGAAGTCCAAGGGGCACGACACAATTTTTATCATGGAAACGGAATCCGGGTGGATCAAAAAGAAAATCAGTGTACCGGACGCCAGCGGCCTGAACGCGCCCGACTGGTCACCGCTGGGTGACAAAATCATCGTGTCGGCAACGTATGACGGCCAGACCGATCTCGTGTTGATCGACGTCGAAAACGAAACAAACGAGCGGCTAACCTTTGATCCGGCCGACCAGCTCACGCCGAGATTTTATCCCGACGGAAAACGCGTAGTGTTCACGTACTACCCCGAGATCACAATCGACGTGCCCGAAGATTTTCAGGGTGACAACCTGAACGCGTTGAGCGAGATGAACTTTCTTGGCTCGAGAAACGTGATGCACGGCTTTAACTACGATATCTGGGAGCACAACACCGTGACGGGATTGTCGCGACCGCTGGTGCAATCCGACGGAGACGATACTTCACCGATCATTATGGCCGACGGGACGACGCTGATTTACACGTCCGACGAATCGGGCATCAACAATCTGCACTCGGGGAATATATCAACCGGTGAGTTTTACCGGATGACCGACGTCCTGGGTGGCATCTTTGCGCCGCACATCAACGAGTCGACGGGACGCATCGCATTTTCGGCGTTTCGCAGGGCCGGATACGACATCTATATCTCGGACGATCTCACCGGCATGCTGGGACGACGGTACGAGAAGTCGGAGAAACCGCCCCTGGTGCATGCCCTGGGTTCATCTCCGTACGATTCGCCCCAGAGCGTCACCGAAAAGATGGCTGCAGCCAAAAGGGACGCCAAAGCGAACGCCGCTACGGCCACCGACAATTCAGATATATTCGCGGCGAATGATTCCGCCGGGACGCATTCTCCCGCGGCGGGTGTGACCACCAACGACGAACCGATTGACATCGGATCCTACATGCCGCCCATTATTGTCCCGGCCAAACCGGATAACCGGTCGGCGCAGAATTCGAACGGTCGAACCTCAATGAACGAAGGCGGGGCCAACCAGCCCGGTAAAATCAACCTGCCCGGCGTTGAATCGGCCGGCGTAACCGATTTCAGCGGCGGCACGGTCAAGAAATACAAGACGCGGCTCGCGCCCGATTTTATCGGCCAGGGCGCCGGTGTGTACTTTTCGACGGGTTTCGGTTTCGGAATGTCCAACACCATTGCGCTGAGTGATATTCTGGGCAATCACCGCCTGGGGCTTTCGTTTAATCTGTACAGCGATATTTCGGAGTCCGACTTCCTGATTTCGTACTACTATCTCAAAAAACGGATCGACTACGGGATTGGTGTCTACCAGTTCAAGAACTACTTCAACAGCCGGGTTACTTCGGTCGGTGAGTCATTCGGATCTTACCGGCTGTTCAGCGAGCGGAACTTCGGCGTGTTCGGAATGGCCAGTGTGCCCTTCAGCAAGTACTACCGGATGGACCTGGAACTGCAATCCTACCTTTCATTCAGGGAGTTTTACGACCGGTCGGTCATCGCCGATCAGCCTCTGTATGTCACGGCGGGCAAATCGACACGCCGGCTGCTGGAGCCGTCCATTTCCTTCGTCCACGATTCGTCGTTCTGGGGGCATTTCGGGCCGGTTGAAGGATCACGGTGGCGGTTTACACTATCCCAGGGTATCGGTTTCAGCACCAAGGATGTGACGCGGTCCACGGTTTTTCTCGATTACCGCTGGTACAAAATGCTTTTTTACCGCAATTCTTTCGGTTTTCGCCTGAGTGGCGCGGCCAGCGAAGGGCGCGATCCCAGGGTGTTCTTTCTCGGGGGACCGCTGACGCTTCGTGGTTATGACTACCTGCAGTTTGAGGGTAACCGGCTGGCGCTTGCTCAGTTCTCGTACCGGTTCCCGTTGGTAGATGCCCTGATTTTTGGCTGGCCCGGGCGCTGGGGATTTCAGAACGTCGGTGGTACGCTGTTTTTTGATATCGGCGCCGCCTGGTGGAACAACGACTTCAAGGCGTTTGACTACGACGAAAACGACGTACGGCTGAACCGGCTCAACGCCGACATCCCAGCGGATTTTGGCGTTGGTATGTACCTCAACATGGGGTACATGCTCCTCAACTTTCAGTTCGCCTGGCCGACCAACCTGGAAACGACGACCAGTGACTACCAGTTCCATTTCTATATCGGTCCGACGTTCTGATACAGTTTCTCCATATTTATCTGATGATTTGATGTTGGGCGCATCCGTGTGTGTATGCTAATGTGATGCCCGCGCCGGATTGCGCGTGGCCGTCAAGTCATCCTGTGGAGGAGCATCAACAGTGTCGATTTCTGTAGAACTCAACGAAGAACAACGGGAAGCGGTTGTCACAACCGAGGGGC
This sequence comes from uncultured bacterium, assembly GCA_964443465.1. Taxonomy (GTDB): domain Bacteria; phylum Krumholzibacteriota; class Krumholzibacteriia; order WVZY01; family JAKEHA01; genus CAYUDF01. The sequence goes on along the minus strand of CAYUDF010000280.1, from coordinate 80 downwards.
CGGTGCTGGTGATCGCCGGCGCGGGCAGTGGCAAAACCAGGGTGCTCACCGAACGGATCCGGTACCTGGTCAGCGAGAAA
>CAYUDF010000279.1:0-5139 GCA_964443465.1 uncultured bacterium | reverse complement strand
GGGTTGTTGTCCCGTCGTTGCTGGCCGCCGTCACGTCTGGGTGAGCGGTCGCCCCTCCGGTCGTCGCGTCTCTGGGGTCTTCTCTGCTGGGGGCTCCTCTCGGACACGCGTGGCGTCTGCGTCAACGCGTAGCTGAAAACCACCCCGTATATGTCCCAGATTGTAAGAAACAGCGCCGCAATGATCGGACCGATAATAATTCCCGAGACACCAAACAGGAATATCCCGCCCAGCGTACTGAGAAGAATCAAAAGGTCGGGCATCTTGGTGTCTTTGCCGACCAGGCGGGGCCGCAGGATATTGTCCATGCTGCCGACAACCAGACCACAGTACAGGGCAAGCAGCAACCCGGCCAGGGGGTGGCCGACCGCCACCAGGTAAACCGAAGCGGGTATCCACACCAGAGACGTACCGACAGCGGGAATAATCGACAAGACCACCATCACCGTACCCCAGAATACCGCCCCGGGAACACCGGCGACGGCCAGTCCGATACCGGCGAGCACACCCTGAACCACGCCAATTACCAGTGTACCCTTGATCGTGGCACGGGACACGGACGAGAAATTGCCGATCAACCGGGCTTCGTCCTTATCGGAAAGGGGCAGGTAGTACAGCACCTTGCGTAATACAATGTGGCCGTCCTTTATAAAAAAGAACAGGGCATACAGGAAAACAAAAAAATGGAGCAGAAACGCCACAGTGCCCGATGTAGCCGACGAAAGGCCCCGAACAGTGAAGTTTCCAATCGAGCTGGCCACCCCCCCCAGTTTCGCCAGAATATCGTCCCGGTAGGGTTCTACTTTATCAAAACCCGGTAATCCGCGCAGTCGTTGGTACAGCTCGTCCGGCTGCCCGATCTGTTCCTCGATCCACGGACCCGCCGACCGGCTGATCTGCAGCGCCTGGTCCACAACAATGCCAAAAAGACCGAGCAGCGGTACCACCACGATCAATACAAAGACAAGTGTCGTAACACCGGACGCCAGGGATTTGTGTTCCCTGAAAGGCGTGAGGAGCTTCTGGTAAAGCCATTGCAGCATCCCGGCAAAGATACCGGCCAGCAGCAGGGTGATCAGAAAACTGCGAATCATAAAAAAGAAAATCAGCGATATCCCGATCACCAGGATTAACAATGCGAATTTCTGGAAGTTCTCCCTAATCATAACAAGTCCACAGTTGCAGATTCCGGTCGAACTCGTCAACGTGATTCGTAGGCACGTTCTGGAAAATATCGGTTATCACACGCGAAATATGGTATCGTCGCCGCATGAAAACGTTCTTTGCACCCGTTATCAGCTACCTACCGGCTTTAAATACCATATGAAAATCGGAGCCCACGTATCCATAAAGGGCGGAATCGTTAATGCCCCCGCCAACGCATCGGCATTCGGTTGCGAATGTTTTCAGCTGTTCACCCGATCACCACGCGGCGGACCCGCCAAAGAAATTACGGCTGGAATCGCCGCCGAATTTCAGACGGCCTGCGCCAACCACGGCCAGGAGTCGTGGTACATCCATACCCCGTACTATGTAAACCTGGCATCAACCGACCGGCAGATCGCGGAAAATTCCGTCAAAGTGGTGGGGGAAGAGCTCGAACGCGGTTGCGCGATCGGCGCAACCGCCGTTATGACCCACATGGGCGCTACCGGGCCTTCTACCCGGGAAGAAGCGCTGGAGCGCGTGGCCCGTAAAGTCCAGCGAATCATCGAATCCTACGACGGCTCAACCCGCCTGTTGATGGAAATTGCGGCTGGCTCGGGATCCATCGTGGGCAGTTCGTTTGAAGAACTTGCTTTTGTTTTACGGGAAGCGGGGAACAACTGTGGAGTCTGCCTGGATACACAGCACATGTTTGCGTCCGGCTACGACATTCGAACAAAAAAAGCGGTCAAACAAACGTTCGATAGTTTTGAGAAAATCGTCGGCCTGGAGTCGCTGGTTGTGATTCACACAAACGATTCGAAAGTACCGTTTGACAGTCGACGTGACCGGCACGAACACATCGGCGACGGGGAAATCGGACGGGACGGATTCAAGGCGCTTCTCTCGGAAAAACGCATCAAACATATCGACCTGATTCTGGAAACCAGGCACGACCGTGTCGAACGCGACATCCGTCTTCTTAAATCGTTTCGGAAATAATTCGAAGCGCTCACCTGTACATACTCAAAAAAACCGCGGGCAAAAAAAATCGCCGTCAAAAAATCCGGCGCATAAAAAAACGAGAGTATCAGCCCGAAGCCAATCGTGTCAGGTAACGCCCGTCAGAGGCCCGTGCGGCAACCGCTTCGCTAGTACACAGCTTGAGAGCAGGGAGACACGAAGAGGCGAGGAATACTCTCGTCTTCTGGAAATTATAGGTCTCCCGAAATTGTTTTGTCAACAATATAAAAGAATCCGCACAATCCAGTTATTACGATATGGACGGGCTTTATCCGGGATTACTTAAAGTGGTACTGGAAGGTCTTGAGGCTCGATTCAGCAAGCCGCCGGGCAAAGAAAAAAGCCACTAAGTGGCTTTGTGAAAAGGGGATTGTTCCCCGATATTGCCCGTTTCCCGTGAATCCCGAGGGGGAGAGCAGAGTCGGTGTTCCCGGTTGTCTCGTCCGGCCGAACGGACATCAGGGAACACCGTGTGACACTCTACTTGCGTCTCAACCACCAGAGTAGGTCGATAAGGCTCGTCCGCATAACGGGCACCCCCTTGTGGGAAGAGGAATCGGATTTCGCCTGCTACATACCCATTGATCGGGATTTTTCACTACGGCTTGAGCAAAATCCGTTCCCCGGAACCACAACATCGGGGTATACAAATGGGGTAACGCACGTTAAGCTGTTTTATTGTAGGCAAATACAGAAGTCAGATCATCCTGCTGGGTGCCATCGCCGAATGCAAGAACGTCCTCAAACAAGGCAGATTGCAACTCTCGAATCGGCAAATTTTTGTTCTTTGTAAGAAAATCAATCAACCGCTCCTCGCCATATTCTTCTCCGTCGGCCGCTTTCTGCTCTGTAACGCCGTCCGTGTACAGCATCAGCAGATCTCCCGGTTCCATGAGGGCGCTGCCTTCACGGTAGGTCTCGGCTTCGCGCACACCGAGGATCATACCCCCCTGGCCCAACCGATCGACAAAGCCGTCCTTGACCAGCAGCGCGGGGCAGTGGCCCGCGTTTGAAAACGTGAACCGGGACTGCCTGAGGTCGATGACGCCGAAGAAAAATGTGGCGAACTGCTCAGTATTGGCTCGATTGAGGAGAAAAGTATTCAATTCCGCGTTCAGATCGGCGGGCGCGAGGCCGTCTCTGACGGCCAGGTTCTTGAACACCGCCTGTAGCGACGACATCAGCATCGCCGCCGGAATACCCTTGCCGCTGACGTCACCGATCGCCAGCGCAATCCGGTCGTTGTCGATAAAGAAATAGTCGTAGTAGTCACCGCCGACTTCAAACGAACTCTCCATCGACCCCACGATTTCGATAGCCGGGTGATCGGGGGGCACCGGCGGAAGCAGGGAAAGCTGAATGTCACGGGCGAGTTTGACTTCCTTAAGCAACCGTTCCTGTTCGATGGACGACTCCAGCAGTTCGGCGTTCTGCAGCACGAGGGCGAGCTGCTCTGAAAATGTCGCCAGAAGCGCGGCATCCCCGCGGCTGTACACCAGGCCGGAGCGTTTCTCGCCGAGAAGGATAAAACACAAAAAACGGTCGTGGGCGACAACGGGCACGCACACGGCCAGTCCGGGGAACTTCAGCATGTCGGCCGACTCGGCATCCATGTTCGGCCGCTCCCACGTGTGGTCCAGAAATTCGACCATCAGGGGAGTGACATAACGCGACAAATAACGACCCAGGAAACACTGGAGCGAAAACGTCGGCGGCAATCCGGCACAGTCTCCCAGCGTCCTCGACAACTGCATCTGCCGGTTTTCTCCGCGCGTGTAAACAGCAACAAAAGACGATTTCAACAGGCTTTCGACGCGGTCGATATACGAATCGTAGATTTCGTCCGGAGTCAGTTTGCGGGCGAGCTTCCGGTTAAACTGCAGGATCTCCTCGCGATAAACGTATTCGCCCCGGTAAAAAAGGCGGTCGACCAGTCGCTGTACACGGGCCCTGGCCGGCGCAAACGTGATGGCAAACACCAGCACGGCGAACGGCATAAACACGTACCTCGCCACGTTCAGTTCGCGAAGGACAAAATCCCCCAGCAACGCAACCAGCACGTAATACACGGCGATAATAGCGCCCGTCAAAACGGCGTAAACGAGGCCCTTTCTTACGACGTGGTTAAGTTCGATCGCGCCGTGTTTGAGAATGGCGTAGGCAAAGGTGGCGGGTACAAATCCCAGGCACAGCACGCTGGCCAGCTCGAGAAAGAAGTTTTCACCGGGGGCAACCTGTCTGAAGAACAACGTTAGAACAAACGGCAGGATTCCCGCGACCATGCCGGTTGTCACCAGCCGCAGTTTCTGCTTCTTCGCCCTGGGAGACCGCCGGTATGAACGAATAAACAGAACGAGGGAAGCGATGATATAACCCACGAAGTACAACGTCGACGCGGCCATGATGGCCGTCAGCAGACCGTCGTCCACCGGTTTGAAATTAAACCGGCTTACAACAACCAGGCTGGTCACCAGGTAAAGGGCCAGCGGCACGGCATACACGGCCGCCAGGCGCCACCTGCGCTCGGATTTTTTCTGCGTCTGGGGACGATCCGGGAAAACGAGGAAAAAGTGCAGAAACACGGCCGGGAACACCAGCATAACGGCGTCGTGTATCAACTCACTGGACAGCTGGAGGGCCGGATTCGACACAGATGGCCTGTTGGTGAGGAATGACGCCAGAATGGCGCAGTTGAGGGCAAATAGATATCCAAGCGCGTCCGGCCGCCGCAGGTAAACCCAGGTGCCAACCAGCAGGAACGCCAGCGCAAGGAACAGCGCGCCCAGAAACTGTATCTGGCGCCGCCCCGTAATCGGTTCAAATTCGACCTGGATGGACACAGGAGAACCGTCACGAAGAACCACGTATTCCATCGGCGCAAATGATTCGTTACCGGAAATCACATTCATGTAGTGAAACCGGTTTCGGATGCGCTCACCGTTGACGCTGAAGATCTCGTCTCCGGCTGCG
>CAYUDF010000278.1:0-5161 GCA_964443465.1 uncultured bacterium | reverse complement strand
ATGGCTCCCCGGCACCATCCGGGATCTACTTCTACCGGCTCCAGGCGGGAGACTACACGGCGACAAGAAAAATGGTGCTATTACGCTGAATCGGGCGGATTTATAAAAAACCGCTAGTACCTCTGCAGCACCAGAACCCACTTACGGGCGATGTCGATGTTGTGCTGCATGATTTCGGCGACCTTGCGGTTGCTTGTCATCTTTTTCAGTTTATTCCAGTCTTTGACGGCCAGCGACACTTCGCCCAGACGGGCGTGCAACTGCCCGGAGATGAACAGGGTTTTTTCGTTATCAGGTTTCGCGTTGCGCGCCTTTTTCAGGTATACCGACGCCTCTCCCAACCGGTTCAATTTGTAGTATATCTCTCCCAGCAATCGCATCGCTTCGAAACTACCTGGGTCGATCTGGATGACTTTTTCGTACTCCGACGCGGCCTTATCCAGTTCTCCGGCTTCGAAAAACTTGTTGCCCCGTTCGATCAGCGAATCCAGGCCCGGCGCGGCCGAATCCACTTCGTCATCCGCGGCCTGCTGGTTGTCGACCAGTTCTATGACGTTCATCACAACCAGGCCGTATATGAGCTTACTGGTCGTGAACAGGTCGCACGAGACGGAATCGCTGGCTTCCCTGACCGAACAGTTGCCGTCGATCAGCGACAGGATTTCCCATTCCTTCGGGGTCAGGTTGAGCCGCTGACCTTCGTCGCCGGACGCTGTGCATATCCGGAATACTGAGTAAGGCGACGGCACTTTTGACGTGATGTTTTCCCACTCGTCGATTCTCCTGGCGCCTTCCAGAATCAGATTTTCGGCATTCAGTGGAACGAGAATATTGAGCTTCTCGTCGTATGAACCGACCTCGGTATAACGACAGGTCCCCATATGCCACTTGAACATCTCATAAACCGTTTCCTGCGTTCGCTCGGCTATGATGCTGTTCAGGTACTCGAGGGCGATAATCCCCTCTTTGTCCAGGCATTCAGCGAGGTTTTCGTAATCCTGCAGTGTATCCTCGACCCGCCGGACCGATTCTCTGTCTATCGCGCGCCATTCGAGCAGCAACGGAAGGGCGGTTTTTGGCACTTTCCGGTAGACGGAGGCGAAACCAACCGCCCCGTCGCAAAAAAGTACCTGCGCTTCCTTGCCGTCCGGACCGTCTGATATCACCAGCCGCCCGGATTTTTTCTGAAGGGACAGGATCTGAAACAGATCAATCAGGCCCAGTTCACTAATCGATGATTGAATAGCCATGGTCAACCGCTCATTTTGGTTTTAGATCCTCGATCAACTGATTAAGTAACTCGAAACCGGATGATCCCTCGCTGTTGTTTTTATCTTTTTGTTGTTTGTCGGTCTTTGACAAAAATTCAGCGTCCGCATCGCCGAACGCGAGGTGATCGTGTTTCCAGTCATAGTTGTCTTCGCGGGTTTTTTTCTGTTCTTTCGGATTGTTGTCGATTCCGGTTTCCGTGACATAAACCGCTTTTTCGACGGCAACGGCCAGCATTTCACGGACGTCGTCAAACCCCTGGGTTGTGCTCGCCTGCAGCAGTTCGATCATGTCGTCTCGTGGTTCAAACGACACCACGGGAGAAACCGCCGCTTCGCCGGCCGGTCGGTGATCGCACACTAGAACCAGATCGATGCCCGTGAATCGCTCACTGATCTTTGACGCTTCGTTGATGGCCTTTACCGCGTCCGCGAGGTTTTCACGCCTGAGGTGCACCATACCCCGGAGATAAAATGCGTCCCCCCGCTCGCTGTTCAGGGCAATGGCGCGGTCGACGTCGGCCAGCGCCGAGTCCAGTTTGTCCATCTTGAAATTAAAAAGCGCCCGTTTTTCGAAAAACAGCGGAGTGTCACCGGCAAATTTTTCGAGCTGGTGGAGGAAATTCGCCGTCATTGTGTAGTCTTCTTTGAGAATACACCTGACCAGTATGTTAGAATTGAGCTGGGAGTGATAAGGATCCCTGTTCAGGCCCTTTTTAAACATCCGCTCGGCGTCTTCCCGCAGACCCGTCTGGTATAGAAGCACACCGAGATTGTTCAACAGGTCCATGTCGGACGAATCGAGTCTGTAAGCCTCCAGGTAACACGCTGACGCCTCAAACAGGTTCCCCTTCATGTGGTGTTCGCAGCCCAGGATCTTGTATGTTTGCGCGCAATCCGGTTTGACCTCGAGTGTTTTGAGCAGATGACCCTGCGCCTGGACCGTACGCCCTTCGACGAGATGAAGCTTGGCGATTTCCATATGCAGCATGGCGTCTTCCGGGGTTTCGATGAGGGCGAGTTCAAACTCCGCCAACGCTTCCTTGAAGTAACCGCGTTCCTTGTACGCTATACCCAGAATCAATGCCGCACTGTCCTCCGTCGCCACTTCATCGCCGTTATCGAAATCGGTGATTTCTCCCGGATCGTTATCGTGGGCCGATAGCGACAGATTGGCCTCCGTATTTCCAAACGACGGGTTGAGTCGTGACGCTGCTTCGCTTTCCGCGATCGCCTGGTCCAGCATACCCTCGTCTCCGTAGGCAAAAGACAGGAGAAAGTGGGGTTTCCAGTACGCGCAGTCTTTATCGATCGCTTCTTTTAACGAAACAATCGCTTCCTGCGTCCGGCCCAGGTTATAATAAATCTCTCCAAGGTCGGTGTGAAACGCGGGGTGCCCCGTCATCTCACCGGCGACACTCTGGTAGTGTTCGAGGGCTTCCCGGTAGCGCCCTTTTGCTTTCAACACGTTACCCAGCCGAATCCTGGCCAAACAATGCTCTGGATCGGTTTCGACCAGCTTCGCCAGGATCTCCAGTGCGTCGTCGAGGCGTCCAATACCGTGATAACTGACCCCCAGGTGGAGCTGGTATTCTGTGTTATCAGGGTCGTTTTCGAGGTTCTGCTTCCATCTCTGTACATCGGGATCCGCGATCTTGCTCACCCGGTACACGTACCACAGGTTATCTCTCGCCAGCTCGAACTTGGAATCGATCTGGATCGCTTTTTTGAACTGGGCGATCGCTTCCTCATGCATACCCTTTTTATGGTAAAGAACACCGAGGTTGTTCAACGCGCCGGGATCATTCCGATCCACTCTGCGCGCGAAACTCAATAAAATCTCGCGTTCTTTTTCTTGCAATACCGGCATTGTCGTCACCTACTGTTTGATTCTCGAACCCGCCGCCGAATGAAGAACCTTGGCCAACGTCTCAACCACCCTTGTCGGATTGAACGGTTTCACCAGGAAATCAACAGCGCCGGCGTTCAACGCGTCGCCAACAAGTGCTTTCTGTCCCAACGCGCTACACATAACGATTTTCGCGTCGGGATCAATTGCCAGTATCTCTCGAACCGCATCGATTCCGCCCATTTCCGGCATTATGATGTCCATAGTGACTAGATCGGGGCGCAGCTCTTCGTACTTCTCCAAAGCCGCACGACCGTCTTCGGCCTCCCCGGCGACTTCCATGTCGTTTTCCACGAGAATCTTCGAAATGATCGTTCTCATGAACATCGAGTCATCTACTACCAGTACTCTGGGTTTCACGGTACGTCCTCCTTTTACTGTCCGCAGACTGCTTCCAATCAGGCGGATGTCTATCGTTTGCTACGATCCTGGATTCGTTCGATGTTGATTCTGCACATTTCCAAAATCGACCGCGGATAGAATCCACCGGCGAACTCCGGATACACATCCGGACCGGATCTTTCCAGTAACCTGATTGCGTTGTTGTACTCCCTCAACGCGTCCTCGTCCTGTTTCTTTTTCTGGTAAGTGTCTGCCAGATTAAAATATGCCATGACCAGCGTGTCATCTAGATACAGCGACTGCCTCAAGTAGCGGATCGCAAGTTCGTATTCTTTCTTCTTACCGCAGATGACGCCCAGTATATAGTGTGCGTGGGTCTGCAAAGGGTCGATATCAATCGCCCGGCCGGCCGCGTCAGCCGCCTCGTCGTTCTGCCCCTTTTCGAGATACACCCTGGCTGCCAGACAACAGGCTCTCGCATCCTCGGGGTGTTTCCTGATGAGGACTTCCGCTTTGAGCAACGCTTCGTTGTATTTTTCGGATTCCAGTAGTTTTTGTGTCTCTTCGAGCAACAGCTTTCGGGATTCATACGGCCCCTGTTTGGCGCCGCGAATCGGTCGCGTTTCCGTTCGCTCTGTTTTAGACTCCGTCCTGGAGTCTTTCCGGTAGGCGAAAATGTCGCCGAATCTGCACAGCGTAAATTTCTTGAAAATTCCATTAAGGGATTCGGAATACCCGAGAAAAAGGTATCCGCCTTCGGCCAGCGAATCGTACAAATCGCTGATGACACGCCTTACCGTCTTGCGGTCGAAGTAGATAATCACGTTTCGACAAAAAATAACGTCCCACTTCTGCCACCGGGCCCTCGGGTAGGGCGTTTTCATCAGGTTGTGATACCTGAAATCCACCATTCGACGGATATCCTGTTTGACCCTGTAACCGCCGTCAACGGGGTCGAAATATTGCTGCTGGTAGCGTTCATCGACGTACTGCAGTGTCTTCATGCTGTACAAACCGGCCCTCGCGTGCGGAAGCACGTCCTCATCGATATCGGTACCCAGGATCTCGACGTGGTTTGCGTGAAACGGGTCGAGGCATTCGCAAACCTGAAGGGCGACGGTGTAGGCTTCATCCCCCGTTGAGCATCCCGCGCTCCACACCGACAAAATGGGCTCCACCGGTGTTCCCCGCCGGATTTTTCGGTCGATTATTTCGGGTATTACATTTTCCTTCAGCGCCTTGAACTGGTCCGGGTGCCGGTAAAAGTTGGTTTCGTTCACCGTAATCGAGGCGATCAGCTTCTTGAGTTCTTCCTGACCGTCGGCGTGGCAATCGATGTACTCGAGATAGTCGTCGTATGTCCCGGTATTCACTTCCTTCATACGCTGGTGAATGCACGAATCCACGGAAAGCGGGGTCGGCTCGTCGAGCTGGAACCCACACTCCACCGAAATCAGGTCTTTCAGGCGGCCATATAATTCTTTCGTTTTTACACCCAAGACGAGCACAAACCTTCCAGTATTTCTCTCGAGATCGCTTCCAGTGGCGCGACCTTGTCGACGACACCCAGTTCTATTGCCGCGCGCGGCATTCCAAAAATCAGCGACGTGCCTTCATCCTGCGCGATCGTTCTGCCGCCGGC
>CAYUDF010000277.1:0-5193 GCA_964443465.1 uncultured bacterium | reverse complement strand
ACGTCTTGGCGCCGACTGGAAACTGGGGCATCAATTTACAAACGACGTCGGGATTCCGATGGCCACGGGATTGATGGTCGGTGAGGCCTTGATCGGCGTCGGTTTCGCGCTCCAGCAGGTACTCTCAGGGATCGGAGGATGACATGAAGTTATTTGGGTTTTTCCTGGTTGTTGCGGGTTTCCTGGCGGGCGCGTATTATCTCACGGGAGCGGGCGGTAACGTGCTCGGCCCCGGATTTATTATCGCTTTTGTTGTGGCTGTCGCAGGGGTTGTTATCCTGAGGGTGGTCACACGAAAACGAAAAGGAGCCGTCGAAAAAGTTACCGCCGAAGTGAATACGGTTGAACGTACCCTGTCCAACCTCGCAAAAGGTGTCGCCGACATGGAGAGGGAAAAGGATTCGATCGACGTCTACGACCTTTCCAATCAGATCGACAACCGTTTCACCGAGGATCTCGAAAAGTTTGTCGAAGCACGCGAGAGTATTGCGATCGCATTTGGCCTGCCGCTGTACGCCGGCGTGATGAGCCATTTCGCCGCCGGTGAGCGTTACCTCAACCGTGTGTGGTCCTGTTCGGTGGACGGATACATCGACGAAGCCCACGATTACATAACACGCGCGCGCGAACAGTTTGAAGAAGGCCACGCGATACTCGCCAAAATGGTGGAACCGTCGACGTCCTGAGTCTCAAATGTTTTACGTCAGAAGAATACTTTTATTGAGCTTCCTGGCCCTTACCGTCGTCGGTTGCGCCGGCCAGTTCAACGTGAAAACCTCGATCGACGACGACGGTTATACCGTCACCCACGTGGCGGACAACGAAATCGGTATCGAAGGCGAAAGAGGATACGGTGACTACGCCATTGAGGGAGTCAGTATCGACCTGGCCGGGGTCGACCGCGCTGTGTACCTGGATCCGGTCAAACGCGCACGCGCCGGGGAAACCCCCGTTTACTTCTTACGCCTGACCTATACCGGGCAGGAAGAACTGCACTTCGAGCGCAGGAAATCTCTCGAACTAATGATCGACAATCACGGACCTTACGTGCTGAAGGGATATGGCGCCGTGTCGCGAACCCACGACGCCATCAACAACTTCCATTCGGAATCGTTTGATTACGCTGTCGATATGGACGTATTGGTGCTGATTGCAAAAGCTGACGATGTCACGCTGGTCATAACCGGTCGCGACATCGTTCTCGACGGTTATCTGCTCGCCAGGAATTTCGACAACTTCAGCCGCTTCGTCGATGAATACGTCGACGAAGTTCCTTAATCTGCTGAAATACCCTCAATCCGCGTTTTTGCGTATCCGGCCATCTGGTGCACGGGGTGGTTCTGGAGAAATCTGAGGTACATGTTTCGGGCTTCGGCGTCCCGTCCCAGGTCGTCCAGAGCAACAGCGGCATTGAACAAAGCGCTTGCTGAATTCGGATCCAGGTCCAGCGCCCGTTGGTAACACGTCACCGATTCTTCCAGCCGGCCCAGACGCGTCAGCAGTAACCCTTTGTTAATAATCGCTGCGTCGTCCCGCGGATTGTCGGCGAGTTTCTTATCCAGTCGCGCGAATACGGGATCATAAACCTCTGAAAGGGCGGCCAGGTTGCCGGCCTTTGCCATCCGGTCACCCACCTGAAACCAGTAATCCAGATTACCGGGGTACCGTTTCGCCAGCCACACGAGGTGAGGCGCCGCTTCATCGAACCGGTCCAGCTCCAGCAATACGTTGGCGTAATTGGTTCGAAATACCTTTTTGTCCGGACGCAACACGACAGCCCGTTCAAAATACGGGCGCGCCAGTTCGTATTCACCGGCCTCAGTATGGTACAACCCCACGTAAGAGTTCGCGTCGACGTTGTTGGGATTCTCGACAAGCGACTTTTCGAACCATAATTTCGCTTCGGCGTGCCGGCCGCGATCGCGATACCAGTTGGCGACCACCAGTTCCGTCCTGCCTTCGCCCAGAGGAAGTGTCTTGAAGCGGGACAGAGACCGGCTTTCACTGTGGTTGATCCATACCCAGGGAACGATGTTAACGATCGACACGACCAGGGCAAAAACCAGCACCTTCTCCGTCATGAAACCGGCCGGTAACATCTTCAATAGCAGATACAGGGCAGCCGCCGAATACATTACCGCGGCCGGCGCGAACAGATCCCAGTCCCTGGCGTAACCCAGCTGAAGTTCCGCTGTCGCCCAGCTGACAGCCAGCATGGTCAGCGCTGCCACCGACAGGAACAGGGCAATCGGGTCGGTGTACAACCGTCGCCTCCAGGCCACCAGACACAACGGCACCAGAACCAGCGCCGCCACTGGTCCCAGCAGATACTGGTTGTTGAAGAAATCGCGAAGGTGCCGGGCTGACAGCATGTATGACCAGCCGCTGCCGCTTTCGCTATCGCCGCCCGCGATACCTGCGATGCGTACGAATCCGTTCCACAAAGAGTAGCCGTCCGACATAAGACCCAGTACGTAGTTGAGCGCGATCAACAAAACGGCAAAGATTCCCAGTCCGGCAAAGGTGTCGATTCGCCGGTTTCTATATCCCCACACCAGGAGAAATACAAACGACGGATATAGCAAAACCATCGACAAGTGCAACCCGGTTGCGCCCACCAGCACCGCCGCCACACCGGCGAGAGGGAATCGGCCCTGAAGAAACAACGTGGCGACCAGTGCGTACAGTCCCACGGCCAGGGCGCTGAACGTGTAGTTTTCTATATAACCGTAAAACAGGAGTGTATACCCCTGCGCGAGCAGGACGAGGGCGACCAGCCAGGCGGCGCGCCGGCTGTGTGAAGTTCCTTTAGAAAAGACAAACCCCAACGCCGCCGCAACCAGTGAATACAGAAAACCGGCGGCCACGCTTCCCAGTGCCACTGCGCCAAACGCCCCGCGGGGTGGATCCTCGCCGTCCACTGCAAACATTCCGCCGAAGGTTTGATACAGAACCTGTTGAAAAAACATCGTCAGCGGCTGGCGGGGATGAAACGACTTGCCGTCGGGAAGATCCCGGATCAACGGGCGGGCGTCGCCGAGGAGCGTTTGTTGGGAACGAAAAAACCAGAACAGCGCTATGCATACAACGGCAAGCACCAGCGCAACGGCAATTGGATTGATATTATCTTCAAAACAGCTTCGGGATTCCCGGGCGTAATTTTTTTGAAGCGACCGGACGAACCATACCGCGGCTACTGCTGTGATGATCCAGCCGAAAACGGCCACCACACGGGGAACAAAATAGTAGAGGTGAAATCCCCAGAAGGAATGAACCAGGACCGTTGAGGACAGGATCTGGAGTAACAGCCCGCCGATCGCCACAGCCAGCAATATAAAGACAGGACCGCTGTACGCGGCTCCCGATAGATCGGTTTTTGCGGGTTTTGAACGACCTGCCATCAATGGATTGTAGCATAACCCGGCGGTGGCGGCCCGACGCGAATAGACACCCGGATGAAGCTGCGGATAAACTCAGACGTCGGAAGTTTCGAGGTCCCAGAATACCGCGGCGGCGACGTCCACGTGATTCCTCGCCGTCAGCAGCAGTTGATCCAGCTGCTCGTCGTCCAGGTTGTATTTCTCGAACACGCAATGGCTCTGCCGGTTGGAAAACGCGTCAAGGGAAACGCCGGCTCCGATACCGTTGGAAATAATATTACCCAGGTGTGTCAACGCGCAGAGGTCGGGATCCACCGTGGCAAGATCGGGCTCGTGGTGGTTTTCGATCGCTTCCACAAGCGGCGCAGGGAATCTCCAGTTTCGCGCCACCTTACCGCCGACGCGGGCGTGATCACTCCCGAGGACCTCCCGTTCGGCCTCTATAAAGCTGTTGCCCGTTCGTACCAGTTCGTCCAGTACCTCGCTCAAATCCGTGTCGAAATACTCGCTGAGCACAATTTTTCCCACGTCGTGAAGCAGTCCCGCGGTATACGCCATTGCGGATTTTTCGGGATGGAACTGATCGGCCAGGAGTTCGCAGGTAAAAGCGGTCCCGATCGAATGACGCCACTGTTCCGATCCAGAGATCCCGTACACACTCATATCACGCCTGAAATATTTGGACGGGCCCAGGCTGATCACAATGCGGGAAACCTTGTTAAAACCCAGCATCACCGTCGCGTCTTTCAGCGAGGACACGTGCTTGGAGATCCCGTAATAGGGAGAGTTGCACATTTTAAGCAGTTGCGCCGTCAGGGAAGCGTCCTGTTTGATCAGGTCCAGGATTTCGTTGATGTCCGCCTGTTCATCCGCGGTGAGCTCGATTAAACGGCTGACAACCGCCGGCATCGTGGGCAGCCGGTCGATCTTTTTAGTAATTTCTGAGATAGACGGCATAACAACCTCATTTTTATATTGTTAACAACCATCCCCTGGGCAATAACATGGGCCGGCAACTTTCCGGCCGTCTGATCGATTTTCCCATATGGGTTTTCGACCAATTCGGGCCGGACTGAACCCTTTTTTACGATGTAACAAACTACGGACTGTTTCGTATGAATATTTAATCCCCACTTATCCGACACTATTACAGGATCGAACACGGTATTTATGAACCTGGAACCGCTTTTTAACGTCTCCCGCCAACCGTGGCGGGCCTTTTTGTTACTGGCCGGCTGGTTGTGCCTGACACCCGTCTATTCGGCGGCCCAGGACGAATTTGTGCCCGTATATCAACCCGTATTGACCGTCACCCGGACAACGGGGGACATCCAGGTCGACGGGCGCCTGGGGGATCCCGGTTGGACCGGGGCGGCGCGAGCGGGCAATTTCGCCGAACACAGCCCCGGCGACCAGACAAAACCGGACGTCGAGACCGAGGTGCTGATCACATACGACGACAAGAACCTGTACGTGGCCTGGCTGTGTTACGACAATCCCGACGAGATCCGGGCCTCTTTCTGCGAGCGGGACAATATCTTTTCTGACGACTACGTCATCCTGTGCATCGATACGTACGGAGACGCCACTCTGGCGTATGAAATCGCCGCCAACCCCTACGGCATTCCTGGAGACCTTCTTTTTTCCTCCACAAACGGCGAAGACGGTTCATATGACATGATCTTTGAGTCAGCCGGCCAGATCACTGATTTCGGGTGGGTGGTGGAAATGGCGGTACCGTTTGCCAGCATGCGGTTTCCCGGCGATGAACTTCAGGAGTGGCGGGTCGATTTCTGGCGAAACCGCCCCCGCG
>CAYUDF010000276.1:0-5193 GCA_964443465.1 uncultured bacterium | reverse complement strand
AGGCAGGCAATCGTGGAAAACACCAGCGCCCACATCAGGGAATAACCGAAACCGGCGCCGGACTTGGCGGCAGTGGCTACCGTACCCGGACCGATAAACGCGGCCGAAATAATGGACCAGAAAAGAATCTGAAAGAGGCGTTGCATTCAATCCCCGGTCGGGAAACAGACACGCCGCCGTAGACGCGCAGGGGTTACCGTGTTCGAGGTTGATACTCCGTCGGGTAGTCGCCGGTAAAACACGCGTGACAGAAATTGTATGGAGCGTCGTATTTACTCGCTACCGCATCCAGGCCTTCGAGTGAAAGGTATCCCACACTGTTGGCATCGACGGTTTTTGCGATCTCTTCGATTGTTTTAGTGGCCGCGGCCAGTTCCTTTGTCTCCGGTGTGTCGATGCCGTAATAGCAACACGCTTTGATGGGAGGCGACGCCAGGCGGATGTGGACTTCGATCGTGTTCGGGTCAACGCCGGAGTGTTCGGCGGTCTCGCGAATCATTTTAATAAGTATTCTCATTGTAGTCGACCGGACCAGCGAGTCATCGACAATCACAAACCGCCGGTATCGTTCCAGCAGTGACTGCATGACAGTGAATTTCAGTCGTACCAGGTCCTCGCGGTTGGCCTGGCCGGCGATCTGGAATGTTCTTGGAATATACGGGTTGCGAATGAACAGTTCGCGGAGCGGCAGACCCAGTTCGGTTGAATAACCGACAGCAGAAAATCTGCCCGAGTCCGGCACAGCGACAACCACGGCGTCCTCAACCGGTTTCTCCCTGGCCAGGCGTTTGCCCAGGCGGTAACGAAAACTGCCCACTTCGCTGCGGTTGGCAAAAACCTGGCTGTCGGGCCGGGCAAAGTATATTGGTTCGAAAATGCACTGCTGGCGTTCGGGACGGGCTTCCACCACCTGGTGGTGCGTCTTGTTGCCGTTGGTGTCAAATACGATGACTTCACCGGGGAAGACTTCACGTTCGATTTCGGCGCCCGGCTCGTGAAACGCGCACGTCTCGGATGCAAACACCCAGGTGTTGTGCCACCGCCCGTAATAAAGCGGGCGGAAACCGTCGGGGTCGCGATAGATGTACAACTGGTCCAGCGTCATGAGACAACCCGAGTAGGCGCCGGGTGTGGTTTCCATCAGGTGTTTGAGACCGGCGACCAGGTCGCCACCGCTTTTCTGTGCGGCCTGGAGGGTTTTCTTCAGGATGACTTCGCCGTCGTTTCCTGAAAGCATGATAGTGCCCGACGCTTCCAGTTCGTCGACTTCCTTCTGAAGGCAGGGCAAATCCCCGTTGTTCGCGGCGGAATAAAAACCGTTGAGCAGCGTTACCCAGTGTGGTTGTGCGGACAACGCGTCGGTTCCACCCGCCGTGGCGTAACGCGTCTGGCCAATCGCAATAGTAGGTCGGATGGCGTTAAATTCTTCCCGGCGTTCCTTTGTGAACACCTGGGACACCAGCCCTTTGTCCTTGAAGTGATTGAACTTCTTGCCGTTGCTGTAGGTGCAACCAAAGTTCTCCTGCCCGCGGTGCTGCAGGTTGAAACCCTGGAGGCCGAAAAATTTTGCCAGCGCCGGATCCCATTCCTGCGCACAAAATCCCAGTATCCCGCACATATTAACTGCCCTCGATCTGGAAAATAAACGTCCCGTTCCGGAGCGTTTCCGACCGGAATTCCAATACCGCTGATTGAAGGAAAGAAGGAGTGTAGCAGGAAATCCGCTGGAGGCCAACGTCCTGTTTCGCATAAACAAACAAAAGCTGCCCCGGCCGACGAGGCCGGGGCAGCTGAAATGGATTGGCGACTCTGTTGTCGTTTTACTGATTCTGGGCTTGCTGGGCCTGTAACTTTCTCGCCCTGACGATAAATCCGCCGGCGAGCTCCTTTTCACCCATACGGTCGTAACAGGCCGCGATGCTCTCCAGCTTGTTGATCAGGTTGGCGTGCTCGGGGCCGTAGTTGCGCACCGCGTTGTCCAGCGCCCGCCGCAGCATTGGCAACGCCTGGTAAAACTTGTCACGCGCGTAATAAGACCCCGCCAGGTTCACCAGTGCCGTTGCTACCGCCGGATGGTTTTTTCCGTAGTAGTTCTCGAGGATGGTAAGAGCCTGGCGAAACCGGGATTCGGAGGCCAGATGTTTACCCTGGGCGCGGTAAAGAAATCCCAGGTTCGTCCACGCTTCGGCTATGTCGGGGTGGCCTTTTCCGACATTTTTAACGCGCACGTGCAGCACTTTACGATAGAGCGGGAGCGCTTCGTCGTATTTGCCATGCCGATAGTACATATTTGCCAGGCGGTTTACCGTCCCGGCGTACTCCAGATCCTCTTCCACATCGATGTCTTCGTACAAGTGCAACGATTGCAGATACATTTTTTCGGCCTCGGCGGGACGATCCTGTGCGTCGTACCACCAGGCGAGGAATCCGAGGTTGGCGGCCAGTATGTCGTGGTGTTTATCCGGTAGTTCGGACGCGATGGCGACCGACCGTTCCAGCAACGGTCCGGCGGCATCGTATAAACCAGCCTTCATGTACAGGTTACCCAGGTGCCCGGCGCACCTCGCGACCTCGGGGGAATTGTCGCCGTTTGTGTTCCGCCAGATATCGAGGGCACGGATCAACAGACCCTCTGACTGTTTATAATTGGCCTGGTAGTCGTAAACCATACCCAGTTGGTAACAGGCCCACGCGACGTCAACGTGGGATTCGCCTTTTGCGGTCTGCTGCAGTTCGATGATCTGGCTGAGAAGCGGTTCGGCTTCTTCGTACTTCATCTGGATGATGTAGATTCTGGCCAGGCTCACGGATGCAGCAGTCACGTCCGGGTGATCCGCGCCCAGTCTTTTGATCTTGATGGTGAGCGCGCGCTGGACGAATGGTTCCGCCTCTTCGGCCTCATCCTGATGCATGTGGACACCGGCGATTTTCATGAGGCATTCGGCCACTTTGATGTGGTTGCGGCCGTACCGTGTCTCCGCCGCCGTCAACTCCTGGCCGGCATGCCGCTCGGCCCTGTCATATTCGCATTTTTCAATAAAGACCTGTAAATTACAAATCATCGCCCCGTACACCTGGCCGGAGGCGAACGACGGTGCCGCCCAAATCACGGCCAGAACCGCCACAATGACCCATAAACCGGCTTTCCCGGCGACTGCAGTTCGCATAATTTCCTCTCTCGATTGTGTGGAATGGAACATTCGGTCGGATGGTGCAAATTTCAGTCCATCCGGCCGGACCACGGTTTTTCGGGTGCTTGTAAGTAACTATCGGTATAAATAACAGCGACTTGAGTGGATTTGTGGCCTGTTCCGGGTCAGCCGCCGTACCCGCCGCCCCCGGGGGTTTTGAGGATAAGGACATCGCCAGGACCGACCTCGCAGCCGTCGATCGAATCGAGCGAAACGGTCTCTCCACCCGCCCTGATAAGGTCCAGCCGGGCCATCTTGCCCGGAGCCCCGCCGCGCAGACCGAGTGGTCCCGCCGATCTGTGCTGTCCGAGCACCGACAACGCCATGGGTTCGAGGAATTCAAACTCGCGTATGACACCGTCGCCGCCGTGGTTGCGGCCGGCGCCACCTGAGCCCCGCCGGACGGCGAACCGCCGCAGTCTCACCGGATACCGCAGTTCCAGGATTTCGGGATCGGTGATACGCGTGTTGGTCATGTGGGTGTGCACGGCGTCGGCGCCGTCGAACCCCGGTCCCGCGCCGCTCCCGCCGCATACCGTTTCGTAGTAGCTATACCGGTCGGTGCCGAAGATAACGTTGTTCATCGTACCCTGGCTGCACGCGGCAAGACCGAGGGCCTTGATCATGGTATCCACCAGGCGCTGGCTGGTTTCGACGTTACCGCCAACAATCGCCGGCGCACGGGTGTTGTCTGCGGGGAAATCCGGGTTGAGAATGCCGGGAGGGATGTTGAGTGTAACGGCTTTCATCAGCCCTTCGTTGAGAGGCAGGGGTTCGTCGACCAGGAGTCTCAACACATAGATCACCGCGCTGCAGGTGACGGCCGGTGTTGCGTTGAAACTGTTGTTCAGGACACCGGCCGATCCGTTGAAACCGACTGACGCATGATTTCCCTCGATATGGATCTGGACCCGGAGGGGAGAGCCGTCGTCCAGAAACTCTTCCGCTTCGTAGAGACCGTCTTCCATCAAAAACAGGGCCCGCCCCAGCTTCTTTTCGGCGCGTTTCTGAAGGGCGTGCATGTAGTGCAACACCGTGTCGGAGCCGTGATCGATGGCGAGTTGTACGAGCGTTTCGATACCCCGCCGGTTGGCGGCCACGGCGGCGCGTACGTCGGCGAGGTTTTCATCGACGGCGCGTGTCGGGTAAACCGATTGCGTCAGGATTGTGCGAAGGGCATCCCATCGGGGTTCTCCCCGCTCAAATATCCGGGTTGGTGGAATCACTACGCCTTCCTCGGCGAGATTCCGGGCTGTGGCTGGCATCGAGCCCGGGGTGATGCCGCCCAGTTCCGCGTGATGGGCGCGATTTGCCACATATCCCAGCAGGCGCTCGTCCGGAGTAAACACAGGCGCTATAACAGTAACGTCGGGCAGGTGCGATCCGCCGAATCCCGGGTGGTTGGTGATCACCACGTCGCCCGGTCCCATAGGGAGTTCGTCGCGTACCGCGCGCACGCACATTCCCATTGCGCCGAGGTGGACGGGAATGTGGGGCGCGTTCACAACGAGGCCCCCGTCGGGGTCGAGTACAGCGCACGAAAAATCCAGCCGTTCCTTGACGTTGGTTGAGACGGCGGTTCTCCTGAGCATTTCGCCCATCTCGTCGGCCACGCTGCGGAACCGGTTCGTGAACAACTCCAGTTGCACCAGGTCGGTCGGGGTCCTGCTTGAGCCGCCGGTAACGGGCCGGGTTGTCGACTTTTTTTCCTCTGTCCGGGTGAGAACCAAAGCGCCGGCCGCATCAACATCCAGCACCCACGACGTCTCCAGGGCCGTGACTGAGAATCGTTCGAATACCAGAGCGGGTCCTTCGATAAAAGAACCACACTCGAGATTGTCTCTTTCGAACACCGGCACGTCCCGCCACCGGCCGCCGAACCACGCGCGGGTGCGTCCGCTTTCGCCGGGTTGGTGCTTTTTGATCCGGTGTTGGTCTGATTTTTCACCGGTCGATTCCGCTTCGTGTTTTGACGACACCACGACACGGAGACTTTCCACTT
>CAYUDF010000275.1:0-5204 GCA_964443465.1 uncultured bacterium | reverse complement strand
CGCTCGCGGCCGATCTTTTCGATGTAAAAATCATCGGTCTTCAGCCGCGCGATTGAGGCTTCCAGGTGGTCGCTGTTGTGTTGCAGTTCGGCGATGTTCCGGTCCAGACGGGTGCGCTCCATCCTCAGCTGCGTGATTTTGATCACGCCGGTATCGCTGATGACGAACACATAAATCAACGCGGCAATAAAGATAAAAAACAGCAATCGCTGGAAGCGGGAACTAACAACGGCCCCCGGTTTGAAGTACTGGCGCAGGAACGGGTAGTGCTTGACGCTGCCACCCGACGAAACCGACCGTCGAGACGAACCCCGCTTCTGGCGCGGCGGCCGGCGGGATCCCCCGGTTGTTTTGCCCGTGCGGGTGACGTTATCCTCTGTGCCCCAGTAGTTCATAGAGATTTACTCCTCGGATCCGGCGCGGTCACGATAACCGCGCCGGATCAATGACGGTTAGCCAAAAAACGGAAACAGTTTTTTGCCCGGGAAAATACCGATCTCGCCCAGCTCTTCCTCGATGCGTAACAGTTCGTTGTACTTGGCGACGCGTTCGCTGCGGCACAGGCTGCCCGTCTTGATCTGACCGGCATTGGTCGCGACGGCCAGGTGGGCGATGGTGGTGTCTTCTGTCTCGCCGCTCCGGTGCGAAATCACGTTGGTGTAACCGGCCGTTTTGGCCGTTTCGATCGTCTGCAACGTCTCGGTCAATGAACCGATCTGGTTGAGCTTGATCAGGATCGAGTTGGCGACGTTGGATTCGATACCCTGGACCAGCCGCTTGCGGTTGGTCACAAACAGGTCGTCGCCGACCAGCTGTACCTTGTGCCCGACGTCTTTGGTGAGCTTGGCCCATCCTTCCCAGTCGTCCTCGGCCAGTCCGTCTTCCAGCGACACGATGGGGTATTTGTTCACCCAGCCGGCCCAGAAGTCGGCCATCTCTTCGGGACTCAACACCTTGTCGTCGCCCTTGACGTGGTACTTGCCGTCCTTGAAAAACTCGCTGGCCGCCGGGTCCAGCGCGATGGCGAGATCAATGCCCGGCTTGTAGTTGGCCTTTTCGATGGCTTCAAGCACCACCTGGATGGCCTCTTCGTTTGATTTGAGGTTGGGTGCAAAACCGCCCTCGTCGCCGACACCGGTCGAGTAGCCCTTGTCCTTTAACAGCGATTTGAGCGCGTGAAAGGTCTCGGCGCCCATGCGCAGTGCCTCGCTGAAATTGACGGCGCCGATCGGCATTACCATAAATTCCTGGAAGTCGACGTTGTTGTCCGCGTGGCTGCCGCCGTTGAGCACGTTCATCATGGGCACGGGCAGCGTACTGGCCGCCACACCGCCGACATACTGGTACAACGACAGCTCAACCGCTTCGGCCGCGGCCTTGGCGACGGCGAGCGATACGCCCAGAATGGCGTTGGCGCCCAGGTTGGACTTGTTCTCCGTCCCGTCCAGCGCAAGCAGCTTGGTATCGATGTAAACCTGGTCCACCGCGTCGAGGTCGATGATCTCCGCTGCGATGATGTTGTTGACGTTGTCGATTGCCTTGCGGACACCCTTGCCCCCGTAGCGGGTTTTTTCGTCGTCGCGCATCTCCAGCGCCTCGTGAACGCCGGTTGACGCCCCCGACGGTACCGCCGCACGCCCGAGCACTCCGCCCGCCAGTCCCACGTCCACCTCGATCGTCGGGTTTCCCCTGGAATCGAGGATTTCCCTGGCAAATACGTATTCGATCGTGGTCATAAAAGCCCCCTGAATGTCTGATTTTTAGATCGTACCTGGATAAAAAAACTGTAATGAACTCTAGAAACACGCCGTGATTTGTGTCAAGCTAAAAGCTGTTAACAGGTCATTCCCAACGGCATAAACGCCGAACATAACCACCGACTGTTCTGCTTTTGCGGAAGGACGGTGGAGTGCGCCCGCCGCTGTATAAGCTGCGACGTGAGGCAAACGACGCAGCAAAAAATGCTTTCCTGCGATTTCTGAGAGAAAAACCACTCGTGAAAGAAGTCGATATTCAGCTGATTGCCAGGGCGAGGTCCGGCGACGAGATCGCCTACCGAACCCTGCTGGAGAAGTACGAGCGCGCTGTGTTCAGTATCTGTCTCCGAATGGTCCGAAACCGTGACGAGGCGGCCGACCTGGCCCAGGACTCGTTTATCAAGGTGTTCGCCATGCTGGAGCGGTACAACCCTTCGTACGCGTTTTCCAGCTGGTTGTTCAAAATCACATCGAATCTGTGTATCGACTACCTGCGCAAGCGGCGGATCGAAACGTTCGCCATGGACGAGCCCATCAGCGGCGACAAGGGAGACATCCAGCGCCAGTACGAAGCCCCCGATCCGGACCCCGAAACTGAATATATAAGGAAAGAGAAGATGGAGCGGTTGAGTGAGGCCATTGAGAACCTCCCGCCCCACTACCGGATCATGCTGATTCTGCGCCACCAGGAGAACCTCTCCTACGAGGAAATCGCCGAATCGCTGGATATCCCGCTGGGCACGGTAAAAGCGAGGATTCACAGGGCACGGGAAATGCTCAAAGCCAGTTTCAAGGGCAAGGAGTTCTTCTAAAGTGTTTATTATTAACCGGGTTAACCAGAAGTTGGGTACAAGTGAAATGTTTGCGGTATATCGGAATGTAGAAACAGCCTCGAGATTATTGTCACGAAATCATGACTTTTATAAAACTTTTTTCCATGGGATTCGTACCTTAATCGACGGGTAAAAATACACTGGCGGTCCGGAATCGGCCCCGCTGGCGGCCAGCTGGACCCCTGAAGCACGGTTCAGCTCTGGAGGAGCAATAATGATAACGGGTTTACACCGAAAAGCACGACTGGCTGGAGTGGCGCTGCCGCTTCTGCTGTTGGCCGGGGCCGCGTACGCGGGTCACAAGGTTCAGCGCGAAGACCGCAAGACCGTGGATGTGACGACGCAGACGACTCTGGTTATCACGAATACCCGTGGTAAAACGATTGTTGTCGGTGATCCTGATTCCAGGCAGATCAAGATTATCGCCAGCAAATGGGTCAAGGCGTCCGACGCGGAAGCGGCCGAGCGTATAATGGAAACCCTGGACTTCGATGTGGAGGTCCTGGAGAACGAGGTGTTAATCGTCTCGAGGCTGCCCAGGATCACCAAAGAGAATCGAAGCCTGTGGGAGATGGTCAAGCGCCACGGCCAGATCGCCTGGATCGACTTCACCGTCGAAGTTCCCAGCCGGTTTGACGTGCACACCAACACTACCAGTGGCGATGTGCAGTTGACCAACATTACGGGAGTCGCCAACGTCAACGCCACCAGCGGCGACGTGCTGCTGCGGGAGATCGGCGGCGAGTCGATAATCGAAATCACCAGCGGTGATATCGAGGCGGGCGAAATCGGCGGCAATCTGAGGATCGTGGCGTCCAGCGGTAGTGCCGAGGTGCACAGGGTGAAGGGAACGCTGGTGGTGCAGACGACAAGCGGCAACGTTTACGCGCGGGAAGTCGGTGGCGACTCCATGATCAACCTGGTCACCGGTAACCTGGAACTGACCGGGTGCCTGGGCGACGTGAATTTCAGCACGTCGAGGGGCAACGCGCGCATCGTTGGTGTCATCGGCGGCGTCAACGCGACAACTTCCAGCGGAAAACTGGATGTCGTAATTGTGCCGGTCGGCGAAAAAGAATTTTATCTCAACACGGCGAGCGGTGACGTGGTACTGCACTACGCACCGGCGGAAGACTACGGGTTTCTGCTCGACGTCAACACCTGCACCGGCTGGATCAAGGGTGACCTCGATATCAAAACGGTCAGCCAGATTTCGCGCCGCAAGCTGCGCGGTGTTGTTGGAAATGGAAAATCAAAAGTGATTATTGAAACGGCCAGTGGTAATGTATCCATTGTGGAGCTGTCGAAAAAAAGCAACTAGAGTGCACGAGGAAAACATCAAGTGAACTGCGAAACTACAAAAACGCTCATACAGGACTACCTCGATCGGAGGCTGGTACAGCTCGATCGGCATGAATTCCTGAAGCACATCGACGAATGCGCGGCGTGCGAAAGGGAACTGGTGTCCTATCGCGACGTGTACACGTTTCTGGGTTCGATGGAATCCGTCGCACCCCCGCGGGGTTTCCAGAACTCGATCATATCGCAGCTCAAATCGGAAGGCCGGATCTACGAGAAGAAAGTGTCGTTCGCCCGACGGTGGGTCAACGGCTTTCTCGCGCTGCCCGGAATCGCAAAATATCCGCTTGCCGCAACAGCTGTGATTGCCGCACTATACTTGCCATTGAAGCTGGTACTCGCCGTGGCCGGCGGTGCCACCGTGCGGACAACAGTATTCATGACGGACGCGCTGGTTTCGTTGCGCGACACCCTGGGCGGCGCTACCGTCCTGACGCGCGTGTGGGACACCCTGACCGGTTATGCCAGAGTGTTGCAGACAATCCTGGGCGCGTGTATGTCTGTACTTCCATCACCCGCCGAAGCGCCTGCGGTGTTTGCCGTGGTGACGGTGTTTGCGTTGTCGTCCATCCTCTTGATCGTCAGGTTTATCAGAAAGAGGAGCGCCCATAATGCCTCGCTCAGATCTTAGCCGGATACTCGCCTGTGTTACGGCCGTATTGATCCTCGTTTTAATCCCGTTACATATAGCACACGCCCAGGCGGAAGAGCCCGATACGCTGGATAGTGAAGACACCGGCAGCGGTAAGGTAAGAATCAGCATCGACGAAAGCGGAATCAGTATTGAGGGCCGCGCAAATGTCGCTACGGAAGAATCCGAAGCCGAGGGTGACGAGTGGGTAGAGGTTTACGACGGACGGCGCAAGTACAAGGAAAAGGGCCTGGACATCGTCAAGTTTGGCAAGAGCGTGTTTGTCGCCAAAGAAGAACTGGTGCGCGGTGATCTGGTGGTATTTGGCGCCAACGCCGTCATAGAGGGGCGTGTCAGCGGCAACGTTATCGTAATCGGCGGCGACATCCGGGCGCGGTCGGGAGCGATGGTCAAAGGTGACGCCGTAGTTATCGGTGGTGTTCTGGATGAGGACGAAGACGTGATCATCAAGGGCGAGCGGGTTACCATCAACAGCTTTATTCCCGGCGATTTCATCTTCCCGAATTTCGGCAGTTCCGGGGTTTTCAAGGTCGTCTTTTTTCCGGTAAAGCTGTTTATCCAACTGGTACTGGCGTTCCTCGTCCTTCTGTTTCTCCGCGACCG
>CAYUDF010000274.1:0-5204 GCA_964443465.1 uncultured bacterium | reverse complement strand
CCGTTTTTCGCGCACTGATATACGACACCGTGGCGATTGCCACGGTAATGTCTTTTGCCACATTTATTCTGCTGAAATACCTGTTTCCCGGATATCCGGTTTCTGAACGATTTCTGGGAGCAGCCGTACTGGGGATTTGCGCGTCAATTAATTCCCCCACAATCATCGCGCTTCTATCGCGTACATTGCCATCGCGGGGACCGTTCACGAGAACAGCGAGAATTTATACGGCACTCAATCCGTATTTTCCGCTGCTGAGGTTCGGGCTTTTGTTCACTGTTATTCATCCCCGGTTTTTTGGCTACGAAGCACCGGGCGCAGGTTTGCTGTGGTGGTTGCCCTCGCCGCCGCGTATTTTGGCCTGCGGCTTGTGCTGAAGTATGTGTCCACCGGCAGCTTCATCTCCCGGATAACCCCGAAACCCGGCCGCCGGGGAGGCCTGGTATTCGCCGCCCAGGGCGGGCTGGTGCTGGCCATCGCCCTGGACAACGAATTGGCTTCCGAGTCCGAATTGTCCGCCGTGATTTTGTCGATCGTCGCCGTTGCGGTTGTTTTCGGCGACCTGATCGCCGTCGGCCTCACCCGGCGTCAACTGAAAAACGCAGGTGAAGTTGGCGCCCCGGTGAAACGCGGGCGAACGGGGGACCGGGATGCGTAGATACGGCGCGACGAATCTGATCAACAGGATTTTCTCCCTGGTTCTTCTCCTGGGACTGGCGGCGCTGGTGTTGTTGACCCCCGTGTTTTCGCGCGGTCTCAGCGACGGCCAGTCGACATTTTGTCTTGGTTTCATCCTGCTGTTCGGGTACTACCTCGCCAAACTCCTCGAGGGTTTCCGGCTGCCATCGATCACCAGCTATATAATAGCGGGGATCATTTGTGGACCGTTTGTACTCAACCTGCTTTCTCCCGCCGTTGTCGACAGTCTCCAGTTGTTCGACGACGTGGCGTTGTCCATCATCGCGCTGATCCTGGTGGTTTTCCGCGGGATTTGTTTCTACCTCGGCACGTGGACGGTGGCCCGGATGACCAGGGACCTCCGGCCGTATTCCCGCAGTATGTGGAGCGGATTCCTCGCCCAGGCGGGGGTTACAATCGGATTGGCTTCCCTCATCGAAAAGCGCATGTCCTGGGGCGCCGACTTTTACACCATCGTTCTGGCGATGGTTGCGATCAACCAGTTGATCGGTCCTGTCCTGTTGAAGTGGCTGCTCGAGAGAAATCGGGAAGCCGGGGGCATGGATCGGACGCCCTGACCGTCCATCTCCGCCTGCGTGATGGCCGGAGCGGTTGCATGTTGCAAACCCGGAGATAAAATGCACGACAATCCGGTCTGATACGCCACTACCGGTAACCATCCGCCATGGGGTGCCGGCCCGAAATCAAATACATCCATTCGTTTTAACTCATATCACCACAAATAGTTACGGACGTAGATTCCCCCGTGCGGGAAAGCATGGGGAACGAGTCACCGCGACCGGGTCTGACTGGAACATCCCTTGCCCTCCGGCAGAATTTACGGGGTAGAAGGCATATTCTTCCATTTCAAATTATCGGACGCCTCACCTCCGGACTTTAGAAGTTTTTCCCCAACAAGGAGGTTTTATGGTGCCGCGCCGCGCGATTTTTCTAACTGCGCTCGTTTGCGGGGTCTGCCTGGTTGTTTCCGCAATGGCGGATCAGGGCCCGCTTTCCGGCAAAGTGTCGGCCTTTCGTGTGATTGAACACGACAACGGCCGTGAGGAGTTCCTATCCGCAGATGAAGCGCGTCCCAGGGACGTTATTGAATATCGGCTGACCTACGCCAACCAGGGTGAGACTACGTTACGCAACGTTACCGTCGTCGATCCTGTACCGGCGGGCACCGAATATCTGAACCGTTCTGCAACCCGGCCCTACGACGGTGCTGTTGAGTTCAGTATCGATGGCGGGAAGAACTACCACAATTGGCCGATCCGGATAAAGAAGACGAAACCGGACGGAGAAGTGATCGAAGTGATCGCGACTTCCGACCAGGTTACCCACATACGGTGGACGATCGCCAACGACTTCGAACCGGAGACAGAAATAACTATTTCCTACAGAGCAGTAGTGAAATGAGGTAACAGAAATGCAAAAGAAAATATTCCTCATTCTCCCGCTGTTGTTGGCGCTTTTATGTCTGACTGCGGTTTCAGTATTTGCGCAGACAACACCCGCGGGAACACAGATCCGCAACCGGTCCTCGGCAAGCTACGAAGACCTGAGCGGTAATACATACACAGCCACGTCAAACGAAGTGATAACGGTTGTCCTGCCCGTTTTCGGCGTATCGGTGCTGCCGGATGACTCAGGGGAAACTCCTCCGGTGACGCCGGCGTTGACACAAAACGCCATTCCGGGACTTACCGTCTACTATCGTTACGACCTCACAAACACCGGTAACGACAACGACAGCTTTTCGCTGGTACCGCTTGTCGACGGGGTCAGTACCACCATGGTACTGGGTGTGGCCGACGTGACCATTTATCACGATCTCAACAGCAACGGCATCGTCGACGCCGGCGAACCGGCAATCAGCGCGGGTGGCGCGCCGGGGATACTGGGGGCGATTGCTTCGGGTACAACGGCCAGCCTGATCGTGGCGTACACGGTGCCCGTCGGGGCAAACACCGGTGACGTCGCCTACGTCGGCGTGGACGCGACCTCGCAGGGTGATCCGTTGCAGATCGACACGCGTAATTACCACCGGACCACGGTTGTCAACGACGCCGTGATGACGGCAAACCTGACGGGTGCACCCCCGGTTGTTTTTAACGGACAGCAGATCAGCTACGGATTCAGCGGCAACAACACCGGCAACAACACGGCAAACGGTGTAAACGTTGTGTCGATGGGTCAAACGGGCGTTCTTATATACGACGTTCTTCCCATCGATCCCTCGACCGGCAATCCGCTGCCCGTGTTCGGTGTTCCGGTCGGCAGTCCGGCCGGCGGTACAGTGGTGTACCTGCCCAACGGCAGCTCCACGGCGGGAAGCCCCGAAACGTGGGCGTGGACCAACGCTCCCGCCGCCGGCGACATCGCCGTCGGTTTTATCACCAACGGCGGCATTATTCCCGGCCAGGCGTATACGCTGAATTACCAGGTCACGGTGCCCGGCGGCATGCCGGCCGGTATCGTGAACAACAACGTTTCGCTGGCTTACGTCGATAACGACGCCGTGTCGCCCGATCCGACCGTTGTGACATCCAACAACGCGCCCGTCATCGTGGGCGCGTCGCCGATTGTCCGCATCGGACCGCAAAACGACGCCGGCGCCGGTTCGGCGCCAAACTACAATGACGACGTAACGACGGTCGCCAACGCGTTCGCCAATACGTCCGTCGACTTTATCAACACAATTCGTAACGACGGTAACTCCACCGACCAGATTAACGTTCTGCTGGACGTCCTGTCGTCGATCCCCGGCACGTGGTCGGTGCTGTTCTTTCAGCCCGACGGTATCACGCCGCTGGTCGACAACGGCGGTGACGGAATGGTGGACGTTGGTCCGCTTGCGGCGGGTGACAGCATCAACGTCGTTGTGCGGATTGTTATCCCCGGCACACAGGGAGCCGGTGGCCCATACAGCGCCGTTGTCCGCGCGCAGTCGAGCAACGACCCGCTGGTATACAACCTCACCACCGACCGCATACAGCAGGTGTTTGCGGCCGGCGTGGATATCGGTAACTACAACGGCGGACCGGGAACGGACGATGTTCCCGCCAACCTGGCCACAAACCCGGGAACGTTTGTGGACTTCGCACTCGATGTGATCAATACGAGTGGTTCGCTTGATACCTACACATTGACCTCGGTAATTCCGGGCGGCTGGACGGCCACGTTTTACGAGGACGTCAACGGAAACGGCGTGTTGGACGCCGGCGAGATGGCGCCCATCGTTGCGGTTGGACCTGTTGCCGGCGGCGCCGAAGTGAATGTGATCGCCAGAGTGGACGTTCCCGCGGGAACGCTGCCCGGCGTGAACGCGACTTCGTTCACGGCGACCTCCACCAACAACCCGGCGCAGTCGGATACGATCGCCAACACGGTGACGATCAATTCGTTCGCGTCGGTTGATTTCGCGCCCGACCAGGGCGGTAGTACGACACCCGGCGGTATGATCACGTATCCGCACACCGTCACCAACACCGGTAATATTTCAGACACGTGGGATCTCACGTTTGTGTCTTCCCAGGGTTGGAGCTACGTGTTCTACGATCTGGCCAACAACCCGATCGCCAGTGTGACATTGGCTCCGGGAGCGAGCGAAAATATTACGGTGCGCCTGACGGTGCCCGCCGGTGCAACAATTGGTACGGTTGAGACGGGTGTTCTCAGCGCTACAGGCCAGGTGACCCTGGTGAGGGATAACGCCACCGACGTCACCGTAATCGTGGCCGGAAACCTGCAGCTGGCCAAGTCTGTCGCACCAGTGGGCAACCAGCTGCCGGGAACCGATCTCACCTACACGCTGGACTATCAGAACATCGGAGTTGATGCGTTGACGGCCCTGACCGTAGTTGACGCCGTTCCCAACTGGACGTGGTTCCAGGTTGGATCGGCGACAACGGGCACCCCGCCCGCAACGATCACGGCGATCACCGTTGAATACTCCGACGATAACGGCGCGACGTGGGCCTACGTCCCGGCAAGCGGCGGGGGCGGAGCGCCCGTGGGTTACGACGCAAACGTGACCAACGTTCGTTACGTGTTGACCGGAAACGTCGCCGCCGGTGACGGCGCCGCGATTGGTCTCGGATTCGCCGTCCGGATCATGGACTGATCCGGGCGACGTCGATGGGAAGAATAGTAGGCCCGTCACGGGTCCTGTCGCCAGTCCACCCCGCGCGCGATCATATTGTAGCGCGCGGGGCGCTTCGCAGCCCCGCCTTGACGCGCGGCGGCTGCTTGCGTCAGACCGCTATAATATTCGCGGTCTGGGAGGCCCCGTCTGGCGCCACCCGTGACGGGCTTGCTGAAGAAGGCGACGTCACACCGGATCTTTGGCGGAGGAGGAAGGCCGCCGCAGCCTGCGGCGGCCTATTGGTGGTCCGAGGCGTGCGGATACGCGGGTCGAGAGGGTCGAGGCGGCTCACGGAGGCGACCGTCCATGCAGGAAGCGCTACATTTGAGCGAGCCGCAGGGAGCCGTGCCGGTGCGGCCCCTGACACCGGCCGCCC
>CAYUDF010000273.1:0-5209 GCA_964443465.1 uncultured bacterium | reverse complement strand
GGTTTTGCCTGTTCTGACCACTGGGAGTTTGTGGGCGCAGGACGAACCGTGGGACAGCCGGTTTGGCGCCCCGGGGATCAGTGCAGCCGTATTTGCCCTGGCGCTGGACGGAAACGATGTCTACGCGGGCGGGACCTTTACCACGGCGGGTGGCAACGCTGCCAACAGAATCGCCCACTGGGATGGGGGGACGTGGTCAGCGCTGGGTACGGGTGTCAGCGGTGACGTGTTCGCCGTTGCGAAAAGCGGAACGAACGTGTACGTAGGCGGGGCGTTTACCACTGCGGGTGGCACTGCCGCGCTGAGGATCGCGAAATGGGATGGCAGTAACTGGTCGGCTCTGGGAGGTGGCCTGTCGGGCGACGTAACAGCGATTGCGGTCAGCGGTAGCGATGTGTACGTCGGAGGACGATTTACCACGGCCGGTGGCAGCACGGCGCTGAGAATCGCGAAGTGGGACGGAAGTAGCTGGTCGGCTCTGGGATCTGGTCTCAGTAACGACGTGAACGCCATCGCGGTGAGCGGTACCGATGTCTACGCCGGGGGGACCTTCACAACGGCCGGTGGTATCGCAGCTAACAGAATTGCGCGGTGGAACGGTTCGACGTGGTCGGCCGTGGGCACCGGTGTGTCCGGACCGGTAAACTCGATTGCCGTGTCCGGTAGTGACGTCTTCGTCGGTGGGGATTTCACTACCGCAGGTGGTAACGGCGCACTTCGGATAGCCATGTGGGACGGCGCCAACTGGTCGGCGCTGGCCGGCGGGGTAAGCAACACGGTAACCGCGGTTGCAGTCGACGGGTCGGATGTCTACGTCGGAGGCTCATTCACCGCGGCGGACGGATCCGGTGCGTTAAGAATTGCCAAGTGGGACGGTAGCGCCTGGTACGCCCTTGGAAACGGCCTGAGCGAAGCTGCTCTGGCCGTCAAGGCGTCAGGCGGGGATGTTTACACCGGTGGCCTTTTCACCACAGCCGGTGGGAAAACGTCCTTATATTTCGGCAGGTGGAACCCGGCGATTGTGGCCGTTTCCATAACAAACTTTATAGCGGAGCCCGACGTGGCCGGCGTAAAACTGGCCTGGGATCTGTTTGCGGACGAAGAAGTGTCTGGAGTGACTATCTATCGCAGGGAGAAGGGACGTGTTTCTTTTGAAAACGTGACCCACCGGATCCTGCCGCCGGAATCGGGGATATATATCGATACGGATATCGAATCCGGTACCACGTATCAGTATGTACTCGGCGTGAGTCGTCCAGGCGGCGACGAAGTTCGCTCCCCGATCGCCGAAGTCACCGCGGGTGCGTATTTGCTTCAACTCGGTCAGAACTACCCGAATCCGTTCAACCCTTCTACGGTGGTCCGCTTCACACTTTCCTCCCCGTCACAAGTCAGTCTGTCGATTGTGAACGTCAGGGGTGAGGAAATTGTAAACCTGCTGAACGAAGCCAGGTCTGCCGGCCTCAACGAGGTTCTGTGGGACGGCAGGGATGCGACCGGAAATACGGTGAGCTCGGGTGTGTATTTTTCGCGCCTGCAGGCCGGTAAAACGGTTCTCACGCGAAAAATGGTTCTCTTAAAATAGAGTATTTTTCGACAGATTTTTTGGCTGCGGGCCACCGGTAATATACTGGTGGCCCGTCGGTTTTTCGTGTTATACTGCGCGGCAACCCATCTTTATATAGAATGAAAGCCGCCAACTGGAATCGTAAACTGCACCGCTGGGGGGCGGTAATCATCGCCCTGCCGCTGATTATTGTTGTCTCCTCTGGTTTGTTGCTCCAGTTCAAAAAACAATCCGATTGGATACAACCGCCTTCCCGGAAGGGAACGGCCGGGGAATTGACCATTGGATTCGACCGCATCCTCGATATCACGCGGTCGGTCCCGGAAGCCGGTGTGACTGGCTGGGACGACATCGATCGTCTGGATGTTCGGCCCGGCAAGGGTATGGTCAAAGTGCGCTGCAAGAATCGCCGGGAGGTACAAATCGACACCCATACCGGCGAAGTCCTCCAGGTGTCCGTTCGCCGTTCCGATCTGATCGAGAGCATCCACGACGGGTCGTTCTTTTTTGAAGGCGCCAAGCTGTGGATATTTTTTCCCGCCGCGCTGATTCTGACAGGGTTGTGGGGAACGGGTATCTATCTTTTTTTCCTGCCTTCCATCGCGAGGCGGAGACGGAAAAACCGAAGGATTTCCAATCCTCCGCAAATGTCCTTTAGCGCCAAAAAGGAGATCTCATGAGAAGAAGCCGACTTTTGTTATTGATGTGTTGCCTGTTTGCGCTGGTATTCGCCGTCCAGGCGTTTGCTGAAGAACCGGACGATGATGCAGAGGATGAAAAAGATAAGCCCGATCCGATGGCCAAGGCCGTCTCGGGCCTTGAATTCCGCAGCATCGGTCCCGCATTCATGTCCGGTCGAATCGGCGACATCGTCGTTGATCCCGTCAAAAAGAGCACATGGTATATCGCCGCCTGTTCCGGCAACGTGTGGAAAACAACCAATGCGGGTACCACGTGGAAACCGATATTTGACAAATACGGGTCGTACTCGATCGGGTGTCTCGCCATCGATCCTCGTAACCGCCACGTCATCTGGGTGGGCACCGGCGAAAACAACAGCCAGCGCAGCGTAGGGTACGGCGACGGTCTCTACAAATCCGTGGACGGTGGCAAACATTTCGAGAAAGTCGGCCTCGAGAATTCTGAACACATTGCAAAGATTTTGATAGATCCCCGCGACTCCGATATCGTGTATGTCGCCGCCCAGGGCCCGCTGTGGTCCGCCGGCGGAGACAGGGGCCTGTACAAAACAACAGACGGCGGCAAGACGTGGAACGCGGTCCTCGAGATCAGCGAGAATACCGGCGTTACTGACGTCGTGATGGATCCGCGCGATCCCGATGTCCTGTATGCCGCCTCCTACCAGCGTCGCCGCCACGTGTGGGTTCTGCTCGACGGTGGACCCGAGTCGGGTATCCACAAGTCAACCGACGGTGGAGAGACGTGGAAAGAAATAAACAAGGGCCTGCCTGGCGTGGACAAGGGCCGTATCGGCCTCGCCATTTCTCCCATCAATCCCGACGTCCTCTATGCGATCGTCGAAGCTGCCCAGGGTAAAAGCGGCTTTTACAGGTCTGAAGACAGGGGCGAGAACTGGTCAAAGAAAAGCGACTATATTTCGGGCAGCCCTCAGTATTACCAGGAAATCTACGCCGATCCCCACGTATTCGATCGCGTGTTCTCTCTGGACACGTACGTGATGGTTACCCGCGACGGGGGCAAAACGTTCGAGCGGTTCGGTCGTGAATTCAAACACGTCGACGAACACGCCATCTGGTTTGATCCCGACGATTCCGATCACCTGATTCTGGGCAACGACGGTGGGCTTTACGAGACGTGGGACTTTGGCAAGAACTACCGGTACTCGGCAAACCTGCCCATCACGCAGTTCTACAAACTGGCCGTCGACAATTCCGAACCGTTTTACTACGTATACGGCGGCACGCAGGATAACGCCACGCAGGGTGGTCCCTCGCGCACAAACAACGTCCACGGCATCCGCAACAGCGACTGGTTTGTAACGGTGTTTGGCGACGGTTTCGAACCGGCGATCGATCCGGAGGACCCCAATATTGTTTACTCCCAATGGCAGTACGGCGGTTTGATCCGGTTTGACCGTAAAACAGGGGAACGGATCGATATCAAACCTCGCGAAGAAGCCGACGGACCGACGCTTCGGTGGAACTGGGATTCCGCGCTGATGATCAGCCCTCACCTCCATACGCGGCTCTATTATGGCTCCCAGATCCTGTTTCGCAGCGACGATCGTGGTGACACGTGGAGCGCTGTCAGCGGTGACCTCACCCGCAATCTCGACCGCAACACCCTGGAAGTGATGGGACGGGTGTGGAGCGTAGACGCGGTGGCCAAAAACAACTCGACGTCGTTTTACGGCACGATCGTTTCGGTCAGCGAGTCGCCGTTGAAGGAGGGGCTCATCTACGCCGGCACCGACGACGGTCTCATCCAGGTGACTGAGGACGGCGGGGCTAACTGGAAAAAAATCGAGAAATTTGCCGGTGTGCCGGAGATGGCCTACGTCAATGATATCCGCGCTTCGCTTTTTGACGAAAATGTGGTGTACGCGGTCTTAAACAATCACAAGAAGGGCGACTTCAAACCCTATGTGGTTAAAAGCGATAACAAAGGCGGCAAATGGAAGCTGATCTCCGGCGATCTGCCCGAGCGCGGCTCCGTGTACGCAGTGATCCAGGATCACGTCAAACCGGAGCTGTTGTTTGCCGGCACCGAATTCGGCGTGTTTTTCACCGTCGATGAAGGCCAGAAATGGACAAAACTCAAATCGGGTATCCCGACGATTTCGGCGCGTGATCTCGATATCCAGCGGCGGGAAAATGACCTCGCCGTGGGGACGTTCGGGCGGAGTTTCTACATCCTGGACGACTACACACCGCTCCGCGAGCTCAATGAGTCCATGCTGGAACAGGAAGCCCATATTTTTCCGGTGAAAAAGGCATGGATGTACATCGAAACCCGTCCGTTTTCGGGCAAGGACAAGGCGTACCAGGGGGCGGCGTTTTTTACGGCGCCCAATCCGCCATTTGGGGCGACATTTACCTACTACATCAAAGACGGGCTGAAAACCGCCGAGGAAAAACGCCGCAAAGCGGAAGGCAAACTCCAGAAGGACGACGAGAACACGCCGTATCCCAGCTGGGAAGACCTCAAGAAGGAAGACCGTGAAGAAAAACCGGCGATGTTTCTGACCGTCCGCGACAACCGGGGCGACGTGGTGCGCCGTGTCGAGGGTAAAACGTCCGGCGGTATTCACCGCGCGACGTGGGACTTCCGTTACCCCGGATTTGGACCCGCGAGCTTGAAGTCGGATGGATATGGTCCGATGGCCGTTCCCGGAAAATACACGGTGAGCCTCGACAAACGCGTCAACGGCGTGTTGACCACAATCGCGGGGCCGGTCGAATTCGAAGCGGTGCCGCTGGGTGAGCCGACGTTGCCGCCGGCCGACCGGGCCGCCGTACTGGCCTTTGCACGGGAGACCGGAGAGCTACAGAGAGCGGTGTTTGGCGCCAATGAAGCGGCGAAAGAAGCGGCCAACCGGATCAAGTACATCAAGTCGACGATCGAAAAATCCGCGGGGCTCGATCCGTCGTTGTTGACCCG
>CAYUDF010000272.1:0-5250 GCA_964443465.1 uncultured bacterium | reverse complement strand
CGAGCAGCCCCAGAGTTTCGATTCGTTGTGCCTTGTGCAGCTCGGCCTCGACCATTCGCAGTTCGTCCAGTCTTTCGCGCACCTCAAATTCGAGGCGGCGTGCATAGCGGCGTTGCGCGGCAAATCCCACCCCTATAAAAACAGCGAGAGCCAGTAATCCAAATAACACCAGGAGAAACTGCGGCTTCTGCCAGAAAGGGGCGTCGATAACAATCAACGCCGACGATACGTCTTCGCTCCAGGTCCCCTCGGCGCTCGACGCCCGCAGGTGAAACCGGTAGTCACCAGGTGACAGGTTGGTGTAGCGAATCTCCCGGTTGGGGGCGGTAAAATCCTCCATCCATTGTTCGTCAAAACCCTCCAGCCAGGCGCTGAATTTGACCTTTTTCTCGTCGATGTAACTCATCGCATCGAAGTGGAAAACAAGTGTGTTGTCTTCCGGGCCGAGTTCCAGTTTTTGGTTCAACGGAAAAATATCACCGTGGATATCGACGCTGTTCAGTTCGACCAGCGGCGGTAGCTGGCTCGGAACGTCAAACCACGGGCGATAGATCGATACACCCCTGTCCATGCCGATCCACAGACGCCCGCGCGAATCAACCACACCCGCAGCGCGGTTGGTCTCCCGGCCGACCAGTCCGTCCTCGATGGCGAATTTGCGAAGCGCCGATCCATCCCAATGCTCGACCCCGTTGTCCGTGCCGAACCACATATTGTCCTCGCCGAAGGCCGCAATAAAATATACCGGTTTGTCGATTCTGCGCGCCGGATCTACGATTTTGACAATGGTGTCGTTTTCGACGGAACACAATCCCGCCATGGTTCCCAACAGAATCGAGCCGTTCGGAGATTCGTGGAGCGCGTACACCTGGTTCAGGCGACCCGGATCCGGGGCCGAGACAAGGTCATATCCCCCGGGCCACATCCGGTAGAGCCCGAGGTTGGCCCCAATATAAATCGTTCCTCTGTCCGTCTGAAATATTCGCCGGATGTAGCTTTCCCCACTCAGGTCGGACAGGTCGATGCCCCCGGCTCTGGGTACGAGCCGGCCTCCTTCTGAAATAAACGTTTGTGTAACCGTGGTTACCCATAACTTGTTTTCGTTGTCAACCAGTACCGACGTGACGATGGTGTTGTCGGCGTTTTCGATCGTCACCCATTCCAGCCTGTTTTGCGGGTTGATCCGGGCGACACCGTGATCATTGACGGCCGCCCACACGTTGCCCTCGGCATCCAGTGCGAGATCGAGTACGCGGGATTCCGTGCGTGGCGGGAGTGTGATGGTTTTGATTTCCCGGCCGAAGAACGTGAAACCACTGCGATGTCCCAGGATAAAATCATCGGTGCCCCGCTGGATCACCGCTGTGACTTCGTTGTCCTGGAGACCGTGGTCGCTGGTATAGTTGGCGAACCGCAGGCTGGGAAACTTGGTGACTCCCCTCAACGTTCCCGCCCACATATTTCCTTCCCTGTCCATGAACAGGGAAGTAACACCAACCCCGCTCAAACCGCTGCTGACGCCGATCTGCTCCGCGCCTTCTTCGTCAATTCGCTGCAGGTTGATCGGGTTTCCGACGTATAGACCACCGAAGCGGTCCGGCTCGCACGTCAGGAAGTTGATGTTGAACCCGAGTTCAAAATTGAGATTACTTCGGACAATTTCAAAAAGACCGTCCTGCAGACGGCCCACCTCGTCGTCGCTCACTATCCATAGCGCGCCGGTCTTCATGTCGGGTGCGAGCGCACGCGTCCTGCGGCGCGGAATCACTTTTTCGAAGGACGCAACCAGGCGTCCATCCGCTGGTTTCACTTTGAGGACTCCGTCGTCGGTTGCGAGATAGATCCTGTTATCGAGGACCGCGATATCGTGTACACGGCGATTCGGATCTCCTGGCAGATCCACACGTTGCCAGGCCGTGTCCAGGTAATACCAGGTACCGTTCCGCACAGTGCCGATCATCGGTATATGCCCGCCGCCATACGGTACGAGAGCGGCCGTGGGTTTCATGTCGTATTCGGTGATTTCGGGGACCGGCAGCGTGGTCCATGTCCCGTTTTCGAAGACGGTTGTCGCAAAATCGATGGACATGGCCCAGATACGCCCCTCTGGATCCGAAAGAATACGGCGCTGATCGATGTTGGGCAGGCCGTCGCGGAGGTCGTATGTAACCCAGCGTGAACCGTTGTAACATGAGATCCCGAACCGCGTGGCGAACCACATTCTTCCGTGGATGTCCTGGGTGATATCGTAGACGGTGGAACTGGAAAGGCCGTCACCTTCGGTGTAGTTGTGTGTGGGATGGCGCTGGGCGGAGGTGTCGCCGGCCAGGATCAGCAGTGTTGCGAAAAATATCAGTATTGAACGCAGAAATCCCCGGCGCAATTGCGCGTAACAGGCCGGCAATCCGGATGTTGATTTCATTCACCGAATCCTGCAGTGTAGAACTCGCTCCGTTTTTGATTTTAATGGAAATATCTCTGTAAAGTCAAACAGAGTAGCGATATCCAATGTTAATATTTCCCCTTGCAGGTGCCGGGCCTCTGTAGTAACGTGATTCATGACTTTAACCACTTTGGATGTAACCCTTGGTGAGACCCCTTTTTACAAGATTTATCCTCCTGAGCGCACTGCTGCTGGTTTTCAGCGCCGGTTTTGTGCAGGACAGCTTCGCGATCCGTTACCAGCCGCGCCCCGACTGGATGGTGGGTGTGGGATTTGGTGTGGGGCGTGGATCCTTCGAAAACGTAGACGGATCGGATAGCGAGTACCGCAATGGCGCGGCTCCCGAGATCCATCTCGGCCGGGCGCTGGGCGAACACTTCATGGCCGGGATCTCTTATGAAGCCTGGCTGATCGAATTTGGCACCGTCGACCCGGATCTTCCCGACAAAATCCGCAGAACCCTTCAGAATCTCACAGTCGCATTCACTGTTTATCCCGGTAACCAACGCGGGGCTTCCGGCGGCATCTTTTTGCGCGCGGGTATTGGAATGGGATGGGCCGGGACCGGTGAGAAGGACGCCCAACCGGGCGAAAAACAGGATGAAGGCACCCGCTACGACGAATGGGGAACCGGTGTTTTCGGAGCCGGTGGATATGAATTCTGGATATCCGACAATTTTACCGCGGGGCTGAGCGCGACTTTTAATTATTTCAATATCGACGGCGACAAGTTTGTGAACAAGGCAGCGTTCGGAGCCCTGATTCTGAACCTGAATCTGTACTGGTAGGGTATGAAACGGATCAACTTCAGCAATTTTATGGTGCGTGGCCTGCCAGCGGTAATGCT
Organism: uncultured bacterium; assembly: GCA_964443465.1. Lineage (GTDB taxonomy): Bacteria > Krumholzibacteriota > Krumholzibacteriia > WVZY01 > JAKEHA01 > CAYUDF01. Next base: position 1,960 of record CAYUDF010000272.1, on the reverse strand, counting down.
GGTGATTCTCGCGCTCCTGCCGACAGCTGGTCCTGCTGTTGCCGAAGAAGTGCCGCACCACTTCGCCAATCTGTCGTTTTTTTATCCCCTCAGCACCAACCAGGACCCGACTATTTCGACCAATTTCCGTCTCAACCTGATGTACGGACGCGTCGGGTACATCCGTGGTTTTGACATCGGTACCATCGTTTCGCGGACCGACGTAGACATGCGCGGTGTCCAGCTGACCGGTATTTATTCACAAACCGGGCGCGATCTTCGCGGGGCGGTTTTTACCGGCGGGCTCAACTATGTCGGTGGAAATACACGCGGCATTCAGGCGGCCGGGCTGGTCAACTACAACAGGGGTTGGATGCGGGGTATACAGTTTTCTACAATATTCAACTTCGTTGAGGATGAATTCACGGGTGTTCAGATTTCGCTCCTGTACAATCTGGCCAACGGTGACGGCCGTTACTTTCAATACGCCTCCTTCGCCAACATGACGGCGGGCAATTTTCAGGGGGTGCAGATCGCGGCCGGCCTCAACTACGTGAATGACCGTCTGAGTGGTGTCCAACTCGGTGGATTCAACTTCGCTTTTGAGTATCACGGAGCACAGGTCGGAGCAGCCAATTTCGCCAGGGAAGCGAAGGGTACGCAGATCGGCTTGTTCAATTTGTCGAAGAATCTGGACGGAGTGCCGGTGGGTATGATTAATATCGACCGGGACAACGGGGATGAAAACTGGTCCACGTTTGCGAGTAATTATGCGGCGATCAGTTCCGGTCTAAGGACGACGGTGCACGGTTATACCTCGACGGTAGCGGTGGGTGTGATGGACATCGAACAGGATCGCGGCGACACGATATTTTTGAGCTGGCACTACGGGTACCGGTTCGGGTTGGCCGAAAAAGCATTCCTGACGCCCGATCTTGGATGGGTGCACGTGATACCGCGCGGTGAAGACGAGGGTAAGATCAACAACATTCACTTTGCGATACAGGCCCGTCTGGCGGGCGAGTTTGCCGTGAAAGAAACTATGAATGTTTTTATCGGCGGCGGTGTCACCGTCAGGTTCGATGAGTACGATCCAAACGCCAACACAACAACCGATCCGTTGATATTCGGAGGAATCACGCTTTAGTGATCTCATGAAACAATCGACTGGCAGAAGATTTTGTACGATAGCATCCGCGATGTTACTGATCGTCGCGCTGCTGGCCAATGCGGCCGCAAGTGCCGAGCCGTCGCTGCGCACTTCCGCGTATCAGCTGCCGCTGGGGATCCGGTTGGCGGAAGCGGCCACCCTGGCCGCTCCGGCTACAGCCGACGCCGATGCGCTACGCACACCCGAAGAAATGACCCAGAAATGGCGGGCAACGCGGACGGCGACCCTGATCGTTGCGATGAACCTGGTAATGACCATGTTCGGCCGCTACATCATGGAGCCCGATGGGACCGGTTTTATCGTCACCGGAGAGACAATCCATAACAATCTCGAAAACGGTTTCGAGTGGGACGACAACAGCTTTTCTGCGAATAACTTTCGACACCCCTACCAGGGCGCCCAGTATTTCGGTCTGGGGCGCGGCAATGGTTACGACTTTTACCAGTCGTCGATGTGGACGTTCCTGGGGTCGTGGCTGTTTGAGTACACAGGGGAAGCCCACCATCCATCGTACAACGACTGGATCAACACCGCCCTTGGCGGTATCGGGCTGGGTGAGCCGCTGTTTCGCCTGCAGAACATAGTTCTGGACAATACGGCCACCGGGTCGGGCCGGGTCTGGCGTGAAATCGGCGGTCTGCTGGTGCTGCCGACCCGGGGAGTTAACCGGTTGATCACGGGCGAAGCGTTTGAGGTTCACCAGAATCCCGACAATCGTTATCCGTCCGACATGGATGCAGAAATCCTGATTGGTACCCGGACGCTGGGTAATAGCAACATCGAAAACGGTGATACCACCAAGGCTTTCTT
>CAYUDF010000271.1:0-5251 GCA_964443465.1 uncultured bacterium | reverse complement strand
CAACACTGCGGCGATTTGACTTTGCCGTGACCGTTCGGGCACGTCGCGATATCAACTTCCTTGCCCCCGTCCAGCTTGAGTGTGTCGTGCACCAGTTCTTTACCACATTCGCCGCATGTCATCGTTCCGATGCTCATTCCACATTTGTCACATTTGTAAATCGCCATTGTTATCTCCTGTTTTAAAGTTCAAGAATTGACCTGACCACCATACCCAATCGAGCGGCGAAAATAAAGTACAACATTTCTTGGCGGCGTCTAGTTGCAGGCGGTCCCGCCCTGGTTGCCGCAGATTGTGATCTCGCCGCCGATGCCGCCGCCCGCGAGGACCTGGTCTCTTAACGTAGTTACCAGGTTTCTGGGCAGGTCGGGGTTACCCAGTATCCAGAAATCGTCTCCGACGAAATCGAGATAGTCAAGGTCTAGAGCAGCGAGGTTGTTATTGGAATAGATGTGGATTGTTCCCCCGACCGAGACCAGGTTCGCGAGGCCATCCAGACTGGTCAGCGTGTTGAAATGATGAATCCACAAACCTCCGGCGATCGTTGTGATGTTGTTGAGTCCGGCCAGGCTGGTGAGGTTTGCGTTGCTTTCTATATAGAGGTTTCGCACAGTCGTAAGGCCTGCGAGCGCGGCCAGACTGGTGAGGGCACCGTTACCGCTGATTCGGATGTTGCTTCCGACAGAAACGAGGCTGTCCAGACCGGCCAGATGGGTCAGGTTGCTGTTATCATTTATATTCAGGCTTCCATCAATCCGGGTGAGGGATTCGAGACCCGCCAAACTCGTCAGGTCCACGCTCTTTTCGATGGTGAGAGTTCCGCTGATAGACGTGATACCCGCCAGTGCGGCCAGTTCCGCGGCATTGGTCACCACGACCCGGGGGCATTTTCAAGATAATATAGTCCGATTGCTGTCGTGCGGTGTGATATAGTTCACGAATATAGAACCGGGAATTGACGGATCATTGAGGCTCTGCGGCGATATAACGCCTGGGAGAAGTAAAGCCTTTGTTCCAATTTCTCGATTTCCTCATCTGCTGCCTGTCATCAGGGCGCCGGATTTTCAGATCCGGGTAATCGTCCGCGTTGCCCCCGACCCTTCTGGTTCTCGAACTCGTCTTTAAATAGTCCGGGTGATCGTCCGTGTCAATCCCGGGACGGTTGAACAGGAGGCCAGGTATGTTTTTTTTCCAAAACCGGCATTTCAAAATTGTCTTAATATTTGTCGCGCTCAGCACAATCGTGTGGGGCGGATCTGTTTCGGCGCAAAAACAGAATCTCGGCCGGCCCGCGCATCTGGAAACCGGTGATCGTATCGAAACCGCTACGGGGGACAGCTGGAACGTGAATCTCCTGGGGCGTTGGTCTGCCGGTCCGTGCTTCGGGGTGGCTACTACCGGCGTCACGGCGTATTTCGGAAACGGAGCTTATCTGGAGATAGTGAGCTTCTCGACACCCTCGGCGCCGGTCGAATTGGGAAAGGTGCTGGTTCCGGGTATCATACGGGGTGTTTCGGTATCAGGGAATTACGCTTACGTTGCTAACTACGGTGACGGAGTTCGAATAATCGATATCAGCAACCCGGCGAGTCCCGCCGAGATTGGCTTCTATGACACACCGGGGTACGCTTACGACGTTGTTGTTTCGGGGAATTACGCTTATGTGGCGGACTACACCCATGGTATCCGTGTGATTGATATCAGTACGCCGTCCAGCCCGACGGAGATCGGCTCCACCAGCGCCGCCTACGCCAAAGGCATCGCAGTTTCGGGAAACTACGCTTACGTAGCCGCGGGAGCGTCCGGATTGCGCGTTATCGATATAAACACGCCGTCGACTCCTGTACAGGTCGGCGTCTACGATACGGGGGACGACGCCTACGATGTCGCCATTTCTGGAGATTATGCGTACGTAGCCGATGATCAGGACGGCCTGCGTGTGATCCGTATCGCCACACCGTCGAATCCCACCGAGGTCGGTTTTTGTACGACGTCCCTGTCGCAAGGTGTGGCCATCTCGGGTGATTACGCCTACGTGGCCGACGGCTATTCCGGCTTTCGTGTGGTTGATATCAGCACCCCGGCGAGTCCCGTCAAACTCGGATTCGTCAGCACATCCCTGGCCAGGGGAGTTGCTGTCGCCGGAACCCGCGCCTACGTTGCTGACGACTATAACGGCTTGCGCGCGATCGATATCAGCACTCCTGCGACTCCATCTGAGGTCGGATATTTCGTCACGGGAGGCCTTGCCACAGATGTCGCGGTTTCGGGGGATTATGCCTGTGTCGCCGACGGTGACGGTGGCCTGCGTTTGATCGACATCAACCCGCCGCTTTCGCCGGTAGAAACAGGTTCCTACGATACACCGGCCGACGCCCTTGGTATCGCAGTATCGGGTTCTTATGCCTATGTAGCCGTTCATTCCTCCGGTCTTGCGATAATCGATATCAGCACGCCATCCAGTCCGGCACTGACCGGTTTGTACAATACCGCCAGCCTGTCCTTTGATGTGGCGGTTGCAGGGGACTACGCTTATGTCGCCGATTTTTTAGGAGGCTTGCGAATAATCGACATAAGCCTGCCATCCAGTCCCTCCGAAATCGGATCCTACGACACCGGGGGATTTGCCAAGGGCGTGGCTGTTTCGGGGATTTACGCGTACGTCGCTGATTCGGCCGAGGGAATACGTGTGATAGACGTCAGTACACCCGCTTCACCAGCTGAAGTGGGCTTTTACGATACCGGCAGTTCCGCTCTTGCAGTGGCCGTATCAGGAAATTATGCCTATGTCGCCGACTATATGGCCGGTCTGCGGGTAATCGACATCAGTACACCGTCCAGCCCGAGCGAAGTCGGGTTTTACGACACAGCCGGTTATGCCGAAGGAGTGGCGGTCTCCGGTGTCACCGCCTATGTGGGGGACGGTAGTTATGGCTTGCGTGTGATAGACGTAAGCTCGCCCGGGAGTCCAACAGAAATCGGCTATTTTGACACGGGATCCGACGCCTCCGGTGTCGCCGTATCAGACAGTACCGCTTATGTAGCCGATGGGGCCATTGGTCTCTATATCGCCAGAGTACCTTCTTCCGTGCCGGTGATGCTGCAGTCACTCGCCGCTCTGGTTGAGGAAAATGGCATATGTATCGCATGGAATGTATACGGGGAAACCAATGTCCGCGGATACCACGTCTACAGAGCCGACGTACCCTCGGGGATCATGACAAGGCTGACCGACAATCTGATTGCCGCTGACGGCGGTATGCGCTACACATATATCGATAGAAGCGCAGAATTCGGACAGAATTACGAGTACACAGTCGTCACGGTGGAAGCAAACGGAACGGAACTGATTCTCGGCACCACTGAAGCGCATAGAGGCGGGCCGGCAGTCCCGTCTCTCTCACAAAACGTTCCCAATCCGTTTAATCCGCAGACGGTGATTCAATTTGAGCTGACCGAACGCGCGCTGGTAGACCTTTCAGTCTACGACGTCGAGGGACGATTTATCGTGAGGTTACGTCATGGGAATGAATCAGCGGGTGTCAAGAGTGTCCGTTGGGACGGGCTTGATGCCCACGGCCGACCGGCCGCTTCGGGGATATACCTTTATCGTCTCCGGGTGGACAATCGCGAGCTCAGTCGCAAAATGCTTTTGTTGCGCTGACCCTCGAGTGTTCCTCGGGCTGGAGGTCAATTTTTGAATCCTTACGACCTTCCCCTGGCAACAATCGAGCAACTGGTAGAGCAGCATGGGACGCCGATATACGTCGTCAGCAGAAAGAAGCTTATCGATAACTACCAGCTTCTCGACAGGGAGCTGCCCGGGGTCAAACTCCACTATGCGGTGAAGGCCAACCCGCACGAGGAGATTTTGGAGACCCTGGCGGGCATCGGCGCCGGCTTTGACGTCGCGTCGAAGGGTGAGATTCAGGCCGCCATAATGGCGGGCGCCAACGCCAGGGACGATCTCATCTTTGCCGACACCGTAAAGGATCCGAAGCATATCGCCTACGCATACAGCGTCGGGATAGATGATTTTACCTATGACAACCTTTCCGAGATCCACCAGATCGCACGGCACGCGCCCGGTTCATACGTCCACCTCAGGATCGCCGTGTCCAACAAGGGAAGCGTCGCCCAACTCAGCAAAAAGTTCGGCGCGAGGGTCGACGACGCGATACCACTTCTGCTCGCGGCCCGTGAGCAGGGTCTGAAACCCCGCGGAATCAGTTTCCATGTCGGCAGCCAGTGTCTCGACGCAAAGCGGTACGTGGAGGCGCTGGAATCAACCCGGGAGATCTTTGAAGATGCCGGGCAGGAAGGCCTGAACCTGGAGATGATCGACATCGGCGGGGGTTTTCCGGTCCGGTATATCGACGAGGACATAAACCTGCCGGATATGTGTAAAACGATCGTTGAGCACTACAGAAAGCTGTTTAGCGGGGAAATTGGCCTCGTCGCCGAACCCGGCCGGAGCATCGTGGGGGACGCCGCTATACTGGTCACCAAGGTGATATCCGAGTCGGTCCGCGAAGGAAAGAACTGGTTATATTTCGACGACGGCACCTACGGCAGCTTCCTGGAAGTATTGCTCTACAAAATGAAGTTCCCGATGAAAACCAACACCTCGGGCGGAAAAATGGACTATGTCCTGGCCGGTCCGACCTGTGACTGCATTGACGTATTCTCGCGGGATTCCAAAGGGAAAATCTCTACGGTGGAACTTCCCGAGATGCACGTCGACGATCTGCTCATCGCGGGCAGCATGGGCGCCTACACCTTCGCGGAATCGACGCGATTTAACGGTTTTGACCCGCCGAAATTCGTGTATATCGATTAATCCCCTCAATTGCGATTAAAATACTTAATATTTCATTAGGAGATTGAGCGGCCGCGTGCTATCTTGGGGCAACTCAGAGAATAGCCCTGCTACGTTCGTCTCCGCACATTCCATCCTTGCTGGTTCGACACTTCAGAGTCCGTTTTCCGAGCATGAAAAGAGTGGCAGATTTGCCCTCCTGTTAAGTAAGTATCGCGATCGCTGCTGAATTTTCGGTGGCACTGTCGCACCAGAGCAGATGGATGGAAAAAGAGAGTTAACCAGTGGCTAACAAAAGACTTTACGTCGGCAACCTGCCGTTCGACGCGACCACAGATGACGTCCGTACCGCTTTCGAAGCATTCGGAACCGTTCATGATGTATCCCTCGTCACCGACCGCGAAACCGGTCGCCCGCGGGGTTTCGGTTTTG
>CAYUDF010000270.1:0-5252 GCA_964443465.1 uncultured bacterium | reverse complement strand
AGTCAATTTAAATCAGTGGCGTTTTGATTAGCCGCGGAAAAGAAGCACCATGGTAAAAAAAGTCTCAAAAAGGAAGAAACGCGGGCTTGGCGGGCTGAGGAGCTCCAGCGGTGGATCGGGAGCCGGGGCTTCGGCGCTACGGCCCCAGTTCATCGAGAAGTTGCCGCCCTGTACGGACAGCTGTCCGAATCACAACAAAATTCGTAAAATGATCATGACGATCTCAATGGCCGAAAAGGTCGGAATGTCCTACGACGAGGCGTTTGAGACCGCGTTCAATATATTTGCCGAAACGACACCGTTCCCGTCGGTATGCGGTCGTGTCTGCCCGCATCCCTGTGAAACCGGATGTAACCGCAACGAGACCGACGGCGCCGTCTCGATCAACAAGGTAGAGAGGTTTATCGGCGACTGGGCAATTGAAAAAGGCCTGAAGCCGAAAAAACTTACCGACGACACCAGATCCGAAAAAATTGCCATCGTGGGTTCCGGCCCCGGCGGTTTGTCGGCCGCGTATCACCTCGCACTGAGGGGTTACCCGGTGACGGTGTTCGAGGCTTTCGGAGAAGCCGGCGGTATGCTGCGTTACGGTATTCCTGAATACCGCCTGCCGCACGACATCCTCGACGCGGAAATCAACCGCATTCTCGAACTCGGCGTCGAGCTCAAGCTCAACACCGCGGTCGGCACGGATATATCGCTCGACGATCTGCGCAAAGAATACAAAGCGACATTTGTCGCGATCGGCGCCCACCAGGGAATCCACATGAGGATAGAGGGCGAAGACGCGTCCAACGTTTTTACCGGCACGGATTTTCTGCACCGCATGAACACGGGCGACACGATTGACGTCGGCGACAAGGTCATTGTCATCGGCGGCGGCGACACGGCCATCGACGCGGCCCGGGTGTCACGACGCCTCGGCGCGGACGTGACCATTCTTTACCGTCGTACCAAGACAGAAATGCCGGCGATCGACGAAGAAATCGACGGCGCGATCGAAGAAGGCGTAAAAATCGAGTTTCTGGCCGCACCGACGGAAGTTTACAAAGAAAACGGCAAGGCCACCGGCATGAAATGTCAGCGCATGGAACTGGGCGAGCCGGACGCTTCCGGCAGACGCCGTCCCGTGCCGATCGAGGGAGACACTTACGACCTCGATTTCACCTGCATGGTCGCGGCTGTCAGCCAGGCCCCGGATTTCAAGGGTTTCGACCCGCTGATCGAAGGGCGCAACTGGTTCCAGGTCGACGAGAAGTTCAAAACGACGCAGGAAGACGACATTTACGCCGGCGGTGACAACATCAACCTGGGGCTGGTTATCGACGCAATCGCCCACGGCCGTACCGCGGCTTTGGCGATTCACGAAAAGATAGCCGGAGAGACAATGCCCCCGGTCAAACCGCAACTGGAATTGATCAAAACGGACAAGATGCACATGGCTTACTACGAGGGTGCCCAGCGTGTTCCCTTCAAGGAGATCCCTGTTGATGAACGGCTCAAGAGCATGACCGCGGAAATCGTCAGCACCTACCTGCAGGATGAGGCTGTCGAGGAATCGAAAAGATGCATGAGCTGTGGAATGTGTTTTGATTGTTCGACGTGCTGGAGTTACTGCCAGGACAACGCAATCATCAAACCCCTCGAAAGGGGTATACCGTACTCCGCCAAGCTGCAGTTCTGTACAGGTTGCTCGAAATGCGCCGAGAACTGTCCGTGCGGATTTATAGAGATGCACTAACAAAACTAGTGGAATAACGTACCGCAGATTCACCACTCATTACGGAGGAGTAAAAAAATGGCAAAGTTCGAACACGGCGAAGTTTCGATCGACGTTGACGAGGACGGTTTCATGGAGGAACCGGAGCAGTGGAACGAAGAAGTCGCTAAAGCCCTCGCCACCACGGAAGGCGTCGAGGAACTGTCCGAAGAGCACTGGAAACTGGTTAACTACCTGCGCGACTACTACCTCAAGTTCGGGATCGCCCCGATGATCCGGAAGCTTTGCAAAGAGACCGGCTTTCCGCTCAAGAAAGTCTATGAGCTCTTCCCTTCCGGCCCGGCGAAGGGCGCCTGTAAAGTTGCAGGTTTGGCCAAACCCACCGGCTGCGTGTAGTTCTCGCGAACGGTTGGAAATCTCTGGTCCGGGGATCCTCTTTCGAGGTTCCCCGGGCCAAACCTTTATTTATTTAGACAAATCCCGGTTTAAGTTCGAAATATCGCAAAAAACCGGGGTTGATTCGGGCAAGACGTAGTTTCTGTATCAAGGCAACGTTCAATCATGGATCTGCTGACTCTACTGGAACAGAAGCGAGAGGCCATCCTCGACAAGTGGTTTGACCTCATCATCAGTACCTATCCGTCTGACGCTAAAGAGTTTCTGGCGAATCAAAAGGACCGGTTTCAGAACCCGCTGGGGTACGCGATATCCACCGGCATCAAATCGATCTACGACCAGGTTCTTTCCGGTTTTGATGCCGGCAAACTCACCGAAGCGCTCGACGGGATCGTCCGAATCCGTTCCGTACAGGAATTCAAACCTTCCGAAGCAATATTTTTTGTTTTTCAGCTGAAAACCGCGATACGTGAGACACTGTCCGGCCATGGTGACGGCGCCAACGATGTTCAGCTCGCCGATATCGACGCCAAAATCGACGAGATCGCGTTAGTGGCCTTTGACAACTACACACAATGTCGTGAACAACTCCACGACATCAAAACAAACGAGATCAAAAAAAGGACGGCGCTCCTTCTGGATCGAATCAATGCACGCCCAGGCGAATCATTGAACAAGGGAGAACCAATCGATGACGTTTAATAACCCTGTTTATTCGAAGGGAGGGGAAAACCGATGAACGCACTGGTTGCCCTCATTGCGATTGCAGTGATGTACCTGATTGTTTACCTCGGCGTGGGCCAGGCCGGCATGGAATCGGTCTTTGGCATATACATACCGTACGCCGCGATCGCGATATTCCTGATCGGTTTTATCTTTCGTATTCTGAAATGGGCAAAATCCCCGGTTCCCTTCCGTATTACCACGACGTGTGGCCAGCAAAAATCCCTGCCGTTTATCAAAGACAACAACCTGGAAAACCCCTACAACACAGCCGGCGTGCTCGGCCGGATGGCTCTGGAGGTTTTATTTTTCCGTTCGTTGTTTCGTAACACCCGAGCCGGGATCAAGGAAGACCAGAAGCTGGTATACGGCCCCGATAAATGGCTGTGGGCCTCCGCCCTGGTTTTTCACTGGTCATTTCTGATCGTATTCTTGAGACATTTCAGATTCTTCACCGAACCCGTACCCGCGTTTATGCTTGGGTTACAGGATATTGACGGTTTCTTCCAGGTGGGAGTTCCGGAAATTCTGCTCACCGGTGTCCTCCTGCTGGCAAGCGTAACTTACCTGTTCATTCGCCGGGTGGTAATGCCCCGCGTGAAGTACATCTCGCTGACAGCCGACTATTTCCCGCTTTTCCTGATTATCGGAATCGCCGTGTCGGGCCTGTTGATGAGGCACTTCTACAAGGTGGATATCGTCGGTGTAAAATCCCTGGCGATGGGTCTGGTCAGTTTTCAACCGGTGGTGCCGGAGGGTATTGGCTTTATTTTCTTTGTGCATCTGTTCTTTGTGTGCGCGCTGTTCATCTACTTTCCGTTCAGCAAGCTGATGCACATGGGCGGTGTGTTCCTCAGTCCTACGAGAAACCTGGCAAACACAAACCGGGTGAAACGGCACATCAACCCCTGGAACTACGACGTCAAAACCCACACCTATGAAGAATATGAAGACGAGTTCAGAGAACTCATGCGCGACGCAGGATTACCTCTGGAGAAGGAATAACAATGTCAGACGACCTTAAAAAACCGGAAGAACTGGCGAAGGTCGATTTCACTCCGCCCCGCAAAGGGTGGATGGACCCGAAGACTGAATTCCGGAAGGGGACTTACAACTACTGGTCCAATCCAAAGAGCACAAAATACCTGGACCTTCCCTTTCCGCGGAAAATCGACCCGACCACAGAAGACTGGGAATTACCCGACAACTGGAAAGACATCATCCTCGAAGGGTTCAGGGACAGGATCAAAAAGTACCGCTCGCTCCATCTTTTTATGGATATCTGCGTGAGATGCGGTGCGTGCGCCGACAAGTGCCACTTTTTCCTGGGATCGGGAGATCCCAAGAATATGCCCGTCGCCCGCGCCGAACTGCTGAGGAGCGTCTACCGGCGCGAGTTCACGACAGCCGGCAAGGTGCTCGGAAAGCTGGCGGGCGCACGGGACCTGTCGGAGGATGTGCTGAAGGAGTGGTTCTACTACTTCTACCAGTGCACCGAATGCCGGCGCTGCTCGGTATTTTGTCCGTACGGTATCGACACCGCCGAAATCACCATGATGGCCAGGGAGTTGATGCACCTGGTCGGTGTCGGAATCGACTGGGTCCAGACACCGGCGGCCAACTGCTTCAGGACGGGCAACCACCTCGGCATCCAGCCCCACGGTTTCAAGGACAGCGTAGAATTCGCCATCGACGACCTCAAGGACCTGACGGGGATCGAGGTCGAAGTGCCGATCAACAAAAAAGGCGCGGAAGTCCTGTTTGTGGTGCCATCGGCCGATTACTTCGGCGACCCGCACTACTTTGGATTCCTCGGATACATGGCGCTGTTTCATGAAGTCGGGCTCGACTACACGTTCAGCACGTACGCTTCCGAAGGCGGAAACTTCGGATTGTTCCATTCGGCCGAAATGATGAAACGCCTGAACGCCAAGATATACGCCGAGGCGAAACGTCTGGGTGTGAAGTGGATCATCGGCGGGGAGTGCGGTCACATGTGGCGCGTGCTTCACCAGTACATGGAAACGATGAACGGGCCCGCTGATTTTCTCGAAGCCCCCGTATCACCGATCACGGGCACGAGATTCGAAAACGCGAAGTCGACCAAGATGGTCCACATCTGCGAGTTTACGGCGGACCTGATTCACAACAACAAGCTCAAGCTCGATCCCGGCCGCAACGACCACTGGACGCCGACCTTCCACGACTCCTGCAACCCGGCCCGAGCGCTGGGCTTGCTGGAAGAGCCGCGCTACGTACTCAACAACGTGTCGACGAAGTTCGTGGAAATGCCCGAAGGCACAATCCGCGAGCAGACCTTCTGCTGCGGCGCCGGCTCGGGCGTCGGCACCGACGAGAACATGGAGATGCGCCTGCGCGGCGGATTCCCGCTGGGCAGCGCGCTCAGGCACGT
>CAYUDF010000269.1:0-5253 GCA_964443465.1 uncultured bacterium | reverse complement strand
ATGGCGCAAGACAGGGACTTTGCGGGACGAGGAGTTGAACATTGTCACAAAAAGTGGCGAGGAACGGACGGTATTGCTGAGCGCCGAACACATCCCCGACGAAACCGGTGCCATCCTGTCCTCCGTTTCCATTCAGCGGGATATTACCGGACGCAAACGGGTTGAAACAGCGTTGAAGGAAAACGAACAAAAATACAGGAACCTCTACCGTCATTCAAACGACGCCATATTCATTCACGACCTGAAAGGTCGCATCTTTGACGTGAATGAAAAAACTCTTGAGATGCTGGAATATTCACGCGACGAAATCCTGCAACTTGGCGTGGCGGACCTGCACCCACCCGCCGAGCTTGAGGCGTCTCGTGGCGCGTTTGAGGCGGTCCAGAAAAATGGATCGGTCAAGTTTGAAACCCGGTTCCGAAAAAAGAGCGGTGTCGACTTTCCAGTAGAAGTATCGGCGAGTATTTTTGAAATGGGGGACCAGAACGTTGTTCAGGGAATCGTCCGGGATCTCACCGAACGGAACCGCGCCGAAGCCGAACGACTGGAACTGGAACAGCAGATCCAGCACGCCCAGAAACTGGAAAGCCTGGGGATCCTGGCCGGTGGCATTGCCCACGATTTCAACAACCTGCTTGTCGGCGTTCTGGGCAACGCGGAACTGGCCACGGAAACCCTGTCGTCGGCCGCGCCCGCAAGGGAACACCTCGACGGTATCCAGGCGGCGGCCAAACGCGCCGCGGACCTGTGCAGCCAGCTACTCGCATATTCCGGCAAAGGGCGCTTCGTTATCCAGCCGATCGGCATCAACGAACTGGTTCAGGATATGACCCACCTGCTCGAGCTATCGCTGAGCAAGTCCGTTGCGCTCAAATACAACCTGACCGATCAACTGTCCGCCGTGGAAGCGGACGCGACCCAGATCCGGCAGGTCGTTCTGAACGTGGTGGCCAACGCATCGGAATCGATGGGCGAGAAAAATGGTCTGGTCACCCTGTCGACCGGAGAGATGGACTGCGACAGTTATTATTTCAATGACACCCTGGATGTCGAGGGCTGCGCCGAGGGACGGTATGTCTTTCTTGAAGTCACCGATAACGGCTGCGGAATGGATGCGGAGACAATCGCCCGAATATTCGATCCGTTTTATTCGACCAAGTTTACGGGCCGTGGCCTGGGCCTGGCTGCCGTTCAGGGTATCGTGCGCGGTCACCACGGTGCGATCAAGGTTTACAGCGAGCCGGGCGCTGGAACCACCGTCAAGGTCCTGTTTCCCGCCAGCGGGCAACCCGCCGTAGCGCTCGTCGAGGATCGGGGGGTTGAAGACGATGCCACGGGGTCCGGACGAGTACTCATCGTTGACGACGAAAGAACCGTTCTGGACGTTTCCAGAAAGATACTCGAAAGACGGGGCTTCGACGTAACAACCGCGAGTGACGGTGTGGAAGCGCTGGAAATATTTAAGCAACACAGCGATGCAATCGACGTCGTCATTCTCGATCTCACCATGCCGAATATGGGCGGCGAAGAAGCGCTCAGAAACCTGCGCCGGATCCGCACCGACGTTCCGGTCATTCTCGCGAGCGGTTACAACGAGCAGGAAGTCACCAACCGCTTCGTTGGTAAAGGACTGGCTGGTTTCATCCAGAAGCCGTTCCAGACCGCCGCTTTGATCAAGATCCTCCGGGACGTTCTGGCCGGTCGCCGGTAACACAAACCCACAAACCTCCGCTGGTTCCGGTTGGTCCGAACGAATCGTTCGCCCCCTCGTGAATCCCGTCACTATCTCCGAGTGATAACACTTCTGTTTACACGAGCTTAGACCCAATGATATTTCCGCAAATCGGACCCATTTCGTGAAACTTTTCTGCCGTTCAGGCGTACCTATATATGTAACAACCCTCCGATTCACCACATCGGCTCTGAGATTACGAAAAGCAGAGACCTCCCTTGGACTTGCAATCTCAGAGCCGATTCTTTTATGCTGTGCGAGAGTACAGTTTCGTCAACAACTCCTCGCTCCACTGGTTTAAGATCGACTAGATGTCAATCCTCGCGGAAGATGACCGATTATCCTACCGGGTGATTTTTTTGCTCGCGGTGGTTGTGCTGCTTGCGCTGCCGGTTCCCCCTTTGCGTGTCCTCGGCACATTGATCATTTTGTGTTACCTGCCGGCCGCACCCTTCGCGGCGCGCACCGGGTTGTCGTTCGTATCCACCCTTGGAATCGCCGTTGTTCTTTCCCCCGTTTTGATCGCGCTTCCGGTGATGGCTGTAATGAGCCTGAACCTGCCGGTGGAAATGGCCGTGTGGGCGATCATCGGAATCGCCATGGCACAATTCCTCGTATATGGAACACAAGGCGGTATGTCCGTAAAACCGGCGGACAGGAAACTCCTGTTTGCGTTGCTCGCGCTCCTGGCGCTCTGCGCTTTTTTGTGCCTGTGGCTTCCGTCCACAAACTCGATGTGGCGATTCCGCGCGGACAGCTGGTTTCACGCGGCTGTTCTCAACCGGCTCACGGGTCTCGGCCTGCCCGCTGTGGACCCCTACTTCAGCCCGCTACGGCTTCAGTACACCTATTTTTATCACGTATTTCTACTTATCGTGTCGACGTTGTCCGGATTGAATCCGTTCTTCACGATGATCTTTACAAACTTCATCGCCCTCGCGGGTTGCGTATTCGGTTTTGGTTTTCTGGCGGGACGGTTTACACAAAGCAAAATTGTCCGCTGGCTGAGTACCTGTCTTTTTGTGTTCGGGATGAACGGATTTCTGGAAAAGTTTATGGTGGGCACCGCTCTCCCACTGACGCTCGGCCTGGTTTGTGTTGTACTCGCCCTCATCGTTATGTCGCGGCGTGGTGGTTGGAGCTGGATTTCACTTTTCCTGTACGCAATCGGAATCAGCGGCGTGCTTTTTCTCCACCTCGTTATCGGAGTTTCGATGGTGGTTGCGACTTTTGTCACAATCGTTGTTTCGCTGGTTTTTCGCGGACAACACAGGGGGAGAGAACAGTACTATCAAATACTGCTGCAGGGCGCCATAACCATCGGCGCTGTCGCTGTGGCGTTCCCGTACTTACGCGGCATCCAGCCGGACAGCGGCGCCGGCGATCTGTTCGGGTTTGCCATACAGACTCAACAGCTGGTTGGTGTCCTGGTGTGTGCGCTGCCCGTCCTGATACCGGCGGTGTGGTTTCTTCTACGCGGAGAATACGCCGCACATCCGAACGGCGGCTTGTCGGCTCCCGGCGCAATTGCCGTATGGGCTTCCGTTTGTTTGCTGGCCGCGGTCGTTATCGACCTGCCCGCGCGTGGTGAGATCCTGTTTTCATTTCCCCTTCATATCGCCCTGTCGGCACTGGCTGTCGGCGCACTCGATTACTGGATGATGAGGGGAACATACCGGCGTACGATGATCACGGGAATATATGTATTGCTGTGCACGATTCCGCTGAACGCTGTTTTCTTCGCAAGTGCTTTTCGGGACCGTTCCGAATTTGTTATTACACGGACGGAATCGTCTTTGTATGACTGGATAAAAAAATTCTCCGACGAAGAGGCGTTGTTTCTGGAAGCCGCCGATATTGTTCGGATTCCAGTACTGGCGGCCAGGGACCTGTACTGGGGTTCGGAAAAATATGCGCGTTTATGGAAATATCCGAAATCCGAAGTGGAAAACCGGCGGGCGCTTCGTGACGCGATATTCGGCGACGGTGAAATCCCGAATGAACTGTTCCGGCATGCCGCTTCGTTGGAGCGGCCGCTATTTGTAGTCCTGCGGAATGTTCACGCCGACGGTGGAGAGCAGTTTAAAAGAATCGCGCAGCACCCGCGCTTGACGGGAAAATTCATGAACGACAGCATTGTGGTGTTCGAGGTGGATCTCAGAGGATTTTAACTTTGCTCACTGTTTGGCGGTTCTTTAACGCCGTCGACCTGCAGGCAGGCGGATACAACAGTCTCGATCGCTTTTTCCATCGGCCCGTCGACTTTTAACCCGGAAGCCATCTTGTGCCCTCCCCCACCGAAACCGGAAGCGATCGCGTGTGCGTCCGCAGTTCCGTTTGATCGCAGCGATACTTTTATCTTTCCATCGGGCAATTCCTTGAAAAACAGTACCAGCTCGACTCCCTTTATCGCGCGTACCAGGTCGACAAAACCGTCGCTGTCGTCGTAGGTGGCCCCCGCCGTTTTGAACACTTCCTGTGTAGCCGATATCCATGCAAGTCTGCCGTCCGCGTCGGATTTGACGGAACTGAGCACCGGACCGATCAACCGCCCTGTACCCCAGGTTTTGCTGGCAAATACCTGCCGATAGAGATTGTACGGGTTTACACCCCTGTCGCACAACTCGGCGGCCATTACAAACGCACGCTTGTCTGTGTTTGAAAACCGGAACGTCCCGGTGTCTGCAATTATGGTGGCATAAACGGCTTCCGCTATCGCCGGCGTCACGAGCCCGTTCATTGAAGTAATCAGGTCGTACACCATCATACCGGTCGCCGCGTACGAGGCGTCGGCGGCGGTGACGTCGGCAAACTTTTCACTGGCATCGACGTGGTGATCGATACAGATACGGGGAAGTGTGCTGGTGCGCAACACCTTGCTGATCGCGCCAACGTGCTGCCAGTTGTTGACGTCCAGGATAATGATTGCGTCGATATCGTCGAGTGCATTGGTGCTGGAATTCTGCTGGAATCTTGTGATTGTTTTTTCGGAGTCGAGAAACTGGAGGTTATCGGGTGTAACACTGGAGTTGACGATTACGGCTTTTTTATCGATCGATTGGAGAAACAGTTTGAGTGCGACCTCGGAACCTATGGCGTCGCCGTCTGGATTGATGTGGGTTGTTATGAGGAATGATTTATTTTTTTGAATGAGGTCCTGAATTTGTTTCCACATGGTGATTATATCTTTCGCCGCCCGGATGTTCGTATGATGGACTAATTCGCGTAATCATAATAGATTCCCCCCACCGGTGCGACACCAATATCCCTGTCGCGGTGTCCTTGCTTTCGGGCGTACGGTAACACGAGTCGACCCGGACACGGGGCCTCGGTTTCGGGCTGTGTCGACGTCCTATGGATTTCTCTTTGAGAATTATAGGCCCGACGCGGGTCCTGACGCCGATTACCCCCACCGTGCTCGCAGGCTGCGCGCGGCGGGGGGCCCCCATCGGCGCCACCCACGACGGGCTAGACGAAGAGGTCGAAGTCCATAGGACGTCGGCACCGCCCCGGACCTTCGG
>CAYUDF010000268.1:0-5255 GCA_964443465.1 uncultured bacterium | reverse complement strand
GAGCGGAGGCCGAGTGCGACAATTTCGTCGCGGCGATCGGGGGCCATCGTACCCATCCCCCCGATCATGATGCCGAGGCTGCCCGGATTTGCAAAACCACACATCGCATACATCACAATCAGGCGGCTGCGTTCACTCAACGATCCTTCCGGCAGTGCGGACAGATCAATGTAGGCAATCAACTCGTTGAGAATCGTTTTCGTTCCCATCAGGGATCCCGCCGTGGCAGCTTCTCCCCAAGGTATACCCGTTAACCACATCACTGGCGCCATTAAGTAACCCAGCATACGTTGCAGCGTGACCGGGCTGCCCCCCAATCCCGGCAGCAAACCCAGAATAATATTGATCAGATGGACAAACGCGATCAGCACAATCATCAGGGCGACAATACCCAGCAACAACTGTACGCCCGAAAGCGTCCCCTTGGTAATCGCGTCCATCGAAGAACGATATTCGGCGGGCGGCAACAACTCTCCCGACGTCGTTGGCCCCGTTTCCGGAACCATTATTTTTGCGATCGTGATCGCCGCCGGAGCACTGATGATCGACGCGGTCAGAATGTGTCCCATCGCGTTGGGTATCACGCCGTCCAGGATCGTCGCATACACCACCAGCATCGTGCCCGCGATTGTCGCCAGACCGCAGGTCATAACAGAAAACAGTTCGCTGCGCGTCATTTCTTTCAGGTACGGCCGGATGAGCAGCGGGGCCTCGACCATGCCGACAAATATATTGGCCGCCACACCCAGGCCCTCGGCGCCTCCGATACCCATCGTTTTGCGGAGCGCCCACGAGAAGCCACGCACAACCACCGGCAATACTTTCCAGTAAAACAGCAAGGCGGACAATGCACTGATAAACAGCACCAGGGGAAGGCTGCGGAAGGCAAACACCCAGCTGGCCGCCGGATTGGTTACCTCGAAGGGCGCTTCTCCGCCCGACAGATATCCAAACAGCACCGAAGCGCCGGCGAGCGTCGAATTTTCAAGCGCGAAAACAACCCCGTTGAGATAAATAAAAACACTCTGGAAAAACGACAGTTTGAGAAGGATCAAACCAACAAACAGCTGGAGACCAGCGCCTGTAAGAACGAGCCGGATGGAAACTTTCCTCCGGTTTTCGCTCATCAACCACGCGAGAAAGAGCAGCACCACCATTCCCACAATACCCTGTATAAACAGCATGGCTCGTCTCCCTGTTTCAGAAAACTATTTCCCGGATTCTTCAGGTTTGGCGGGGTGCCCGCGGGGCGGCGCTTTTTTGAATCCGTCGATCCAGTGTCGAAGCGCAAATACAGGATGGCGAAACATCATACGCGGTCCGCTGTAACGCATTATCGACTTGACCTGCGCCCGCCGGTCCGCATTGTAGCAGTGGATCGGACAGTTGACACACGTAGGTTTACCTTCGCCGAACGGACACTTTTCCAGCCGCTTCTCGGCATAAACCATCAACTCACCGCAACCCTCACAGAGAGAATCCTTCGAGCCGTGTTTGTCGCCACAGTATAACTGGACCATCGCCCTGATCGTGCGTAGTTCTCTTTCGATTCTCGGGGGTGTAGTGTTTGCCATAACAAACATTACGATATCACCGGTTCCACCCCCGGTCAAGTCTAACGGAATAGAAAACAGGAGAAGAAAAAAAGAGGTCTACAAACCCTGGATCGTGTCTTTCTCGCGTTCGCCGGACAGGCGCTGGATCTGTTCCATCATGTCGGTGTAGTGCGTACCCTTCCAGTAGATCTTTCTGCAACCGGCGCAACGGAAGAACTCGTCGTGCAGTTCCCGGACCTTTCGGGGAATGTCGGACAGGACGGCCCCCTTTTCGATCTGTGTGATCGAACTGTTACATACCATGCACCTGCGAAACGGTCTGACACTTTTGAACAGATCAAACCGGTCAAGAACTTCGCGCACCTGTTTGTTGGGCAAAATGGAACGAATCCAGTAACCGTGGGTGACCGCGCCGGCCTTGAGGAGCGTGACATCTCGCGTGAGGATGATTCGGTGTTCTTCAATGGACAGCTGAATGATTTCGTTGTCTTCATAATCCTTCCGATACAACGAATCAAATCCCAGCATGCGCAATAGGCGCGCCAGTTTCCCCAGGTGTGTATCCAGGACAAATGTGGTTTTCCGGAGCGGTCTCGGTCTCAGCTTGAGAACGGGAGAGATGTCCACGCTCTCAAATACCGGGTACACAGCCACCCGGTTCCCGTCACAGATACGGTGATCGAAACCAACCGACGTACCGTTAACCACAACGAGGTCCACTTCGGGATGTGGCACACCCAGGCTTTCAATGGCGTCCTTGACCGAAGGGGAAACCATAAATACGTATGGAACCAACTTGCGCCGGAAACCGCCGGTCAAGAAATCATTGAGCTCTGCGTAGAATCGGAAAAAAGCCGTTTTTTCCGCCACGACGTCATTGCCTCCCTTTTCGTCGCGGTGAATCGGCTGAGAAGTTATATATATCTACGATTTTTCGGCTGGATTGTTCCGTGTTTCCATCAGACCGGCGGACTTATTGAATCAACCGGCAGGTCGTCACTCAAAAACCAGTTTCTCCGAGAAGTAGGGAAACATCTGTTTTTCCATGCGTTCCCGCAAAATGTGTTCGTCGTTTTCGCCGCCGTGTGTCACCAGGTCCACCGGAACGTCTATTTCGCGAAGACGATCAACGAAGTATTGGCATCCATCCATAACCCAGTGAACATGAGATCCGTCCCCTACATCCACGGCGATCGCGTTGAGCTTTAAAAAGTTGTCCCCGTAAGTTTCTACTTCTTTCCTGATCTGGCCGTAACCCGTGTCCCATTCCCACCAGGTCTCGGGACTGAGCGATATCGTACCGCTTTTACGGGTATACGGATATCTGATATACGGTGCATTCGTTTCGGGATTCGGCGAAAACGCCGCTCCGTAAGCGTAGGAAAATGCCCAGATCGCATCAACCGGATCGTCGGAAGCGAGCAGGCTGTTCACATATAAAACAAACGCCTCGTGCGCTTTTTCTCTCGTTTTCGCGTCGAATTCGGCCTTCTTGTCCAGCAAATCATTGATCGGCCGATTACCGCCGAACATGCCGTGCAATCTTAATCCCTGGTTATCAAACAGCCCGGGGCTGATTGCGTAAACCGATCCGAAAACGTCGGGGTAGAGCATGGCAAAATTGAGGGCGCCGTATCCGCCCATTTCGTGCCCCGTGATGCCGCGCGACTGGGGATACGGCACCGTCTTGTAGTTGTCGTCGACATAGCGCACAACATCCCTGACTATAAAGTCCTCCCAGTTTCCTGTGATGGGCGAGTTGGCGTAAAAACTCCCACCGAGAAAATTGCGGCCATTTACCACTACCACAATCATCTCTTTTATTGTCCCGCCCTCTATCAAAAGGTCCAGGTTTTCCTTGAGTCTGAAACCCTGGTACGTGCCGTCGAGAAAATTCGTCACCTGGGCTTTAAAACCCGTCAAAATATATACGGCTGGATACCGTTTGCTGGAAGATGCATACGTTGGTGGCAGATAAATCGCAATGGGTTGTTCCGTCGGGTCGTCAAACATGCTGTTCCGGAGAGATTTCGCCGGAACATTTTTTTCGGACAGCTGTCCCCCACTACCACCGCAACCGGCGATAAAAACAGCGGCCAACAAAACGGTTAGAAACGTCATTATTGAAAAACTGAATCTGTGGTTCATGGAATCTCTCTCGTGTGGGTCGTGTGAAGCCGGTTTTATCCGGTTTGCGACAAATAATATGCGATGGTTTTGACTGCTCCGGCGGTAAAATACGGGTACGCGACTCGCGGGGTTCCGATCATTCCACCCATCTCGAAATACCGCGTGAACGTTTTTCCCCACTTGCGGTGCCTGATCCGCATTGGATCTTTTTTCCAGCGGGCGTCGCCCAGCGGACCAGTTGCGAGTTCAGCCCTGCGATCGACGTCCCAGCAGAACACGGCGATCTCACCGGGTTCCGGCGGACGGGTCGGCAGTATCGACGGCTGGCTCGCGCGTACCTGCTTCCACACGTCCATTGATGGATCATAATCGATGAGCGGCGGCCGATCATACACCAGGTCTGTCTCATTTCGTCCGAACATCTCTTTGAGATAAGCGTGTGAAATCAGGGCGACGGGCATCCGGATCAGTTCCGCCTTGCCGCCCGCCGGCGTCAACATCTCTCCGTCGAGCAGGTATTCATTCTCATCCAGATCGTAGTGAATAACCGACATCACTTCGATGCCCAGTTCCAGCAGGTTAAAACACACGAGCAGGTTGGCCAGTTCCTCCTCGCCATCGCCACTCTTCACAGACAGGCGCGTGCGGGTCGGGGCGAAACGGGCCTTGATCTGCCGTTCGGGCTCGACACCATCCATGGAAAATGGAAGCAGGGTCAGGCCGTCTTCGCGTGACCGGATCTCGAGGTGGCGGTTGACGCTGGAAAGTGCCGTTTTTAACTGCGCCGGATTGTCTTCCAGCAGACCCGGAAACGTTTTTACGGAAATTTCGACACCCGGTTTCGGCGGGCGCGACAATACGATCGTCTCTTCGATAAACTCACGCAACCCAAAAGACAACGGCCGTCGCAGTTCATCGTCCGAATCCGACGAACCCGCCGCAATATTCCAACCCACGGGCGGGATGTCCCGGAAGAAAAATGGCGACCAGGTGACTCCCTGCCACTGCACCACCGGCAACACACCACCGGACGCCCATCTCAACGGAAACCGTTCGGTGGAAATTTCGAGGGTGGACGTCTCCGACCCACCCATCATGAATCGATGGATTTCGTGGTCCAGCCGCGTGGCCTCATCCAGCCTGGGGCCCGTCAACACACTCCGGCACAGCAGGTTCTTGCCGGCGGTGGTGTATACCGCATCCGATACGTCGTTGCGGTCGATCGACACGTGAATACCGTCGGCGTTTCGGCTGAGGAGCACCGGGCGCTTGAGGATTTCGGCCGCAAACACCTGGCCCGGCAGCTTCTGTTCACTGTTGAACACAGCGTCCCGGGACGCGATTCCTTCCATTCCCTCGATCATTCGGGCAAACCTTTGCTCAAAAAAGAGAGTCCCCCCTGGTCGGGCTCCCGCTGATTCTAACACGTCCCGGCACTTTCGGCCAGCCCCCGGCGGCGGCACAACCCCTCCACAGCGAGGACTTTCGGTATTACAGATCCGGAGACTCCCAAGCGGGGCAGGCGTCGAGATGGGGGTCGACGGCGAGTTGCGCAGCCGCGTTACGATA
>CAYUDF010000267.1:0-5284 GCA_964443465.1 uncultured bacterium | reverse complement strand
GCGATAACCAGCGTTGCCGTGGCCGAACCGTAGTTCGGAGCGGCGGCCACCAGGCAGACAACAACAGACACCGCGGTAATGGCGGGAAGGAAGCCCCGCTTGAATTCTGTCATTTTCTTGCCGGTGCGGTTGATCCACCAGGCGAGAAAAAATACCAGCGCCAGTCTCGTGAATTCGGACGGCTGCACCGCCATCTGCAGTGTCGTGGAGTAGTACCACCGGTCCGAAGAGCGGATGCTGCCGGGCACCAGGAACAGTCCCACCAGCAGACACACACCGATAAACAGAAACAACGGAGAGACCTTGCGGTAAATCCGGTAGTCGACTTTCATCGCCAGGACCATCGCGATCAACGCAACGCCGATTTTGAACATGTGTTTTCGCAGAAGTGCAAAATGGTCCTCAAAATGGCCGCCGGCAAAAAACGAACTGGAAGACGCCACCAGGCTGGCCCCGATACCCGTGCACACCAGCGTGATAAGCAACACGCGGACGTCGCAATCGATCCGCGGCATCCGGTTGCTCTTTCGCTGGCTTTGATCCGCATTAGATTGGCTCTGAGCTGTCATTACCGACCGGTTAGAGCGCGTTAACGCAGGACCGGAACACCTCCCCCCGGTGCTTGTAGCTGTTGAACATGTCGAAACTGGCGCATGCGGGCGCAAGTAGAACGGTATCGCCGGTCTGTGTACAGGCGGTGGCCTCATTAACCGCCGAAACCATATCGGCCTGGTTCTCGACTTCACAACTTTGTTCAAGGGCGACACGAATCTTGTTTGCCGCTTCGCCAATGAGGAAAATCTTTTTTACGTTTCCGAGGTACGGAAGCAGCGATCCAAAATCCCCCTCTTTGTCCCTTCCACCCAGAATAAGCGCGACGCCACCGTCGACGCTGATCAGGCTCTTGATCGTTGCGTCAACGTTTGTCGCCTTGGAATCATTTATGTAAGACACCCCGTCGACCACTTTTACAAGTTCCATCCGGTGCGGCAACGGTGTGTACGACCTCAGACCTCCGCGTAAATCGGGAAGCGACACGCGCATGGCGGACGCGGCGCCTATGGCCGCCATCGCGTTTTCCAGGTTGTGTACACCCACCGGCGTAAAATCTGACGCGGCCAGAACCGATTCGCGCTCGCCCAGCCACTGTCTTTGTATTGTGCCGTTGTCGAAATAGACCGAACTTGGCCCTTCCGGCATCCTGTTTGAGTTAAACGGTACAGTAGTTCCCGGGTATCCTTCCGCAATCGAGCGGCAGTGGGAATCGTCGTCGTTATAGATAAAACAACTGTTCTCGTCTGCCAGATTCAGTATTCGCGATTTTGATTTCGCGTATTCGTCCATGGAATTGTGATATCGGTCCAGATGATCGGGCGTGACGTTAAGCAAAACCGACACGTTGGCCTTGAACTCAAAAATTGTGTCCAGCTGAAAACTGCTCAACTCCAGTACAATTACGTCATAAACGTGTCCCCGTCCCACAACGCTGGCAAACGGGGTTCCGACGTTACCGGCAACCACACAACGCAATCCGGCAGCTTCGAGGATGCTGCCGATTACACCTACAGTAGTTGATTTTCCGTTGGTACCCGTCACACCGACAATGTCGGACTGCGCATAGTGGAAGGCCGCTTCGATCTCGCTCACCACGGCGACGTTATTTTTCCGCGCGGCGGAAACCGCGGGATGATCGAGCGGCACGCCGGGGCTGAGAACGAGGCTGTCACAGGTTGTGATTCGCTCGAATACAGCCTCTGATCCGGTAGCGGACAAAACATCGATGCGGTCCCGGTATGGCTCATTTTTGATAGCAGCCGCGTACTCCTCCAGCGCTACCGCATTTTCATCGTATGCAATCACGTTGCGGCCATCATCGGCGAGCAACGCCGCGGCCGCACGCCCACTCAACCCGAGTCCGAGTACAAAATAGTTTTTACCGTCCAGAAAACTCATATTTGATGTATCCGGTCTTTATTGTTCACTGCAGTTTCAGGGTACTCAGGCTGAAAAGCGCCAACAGTACTCCTACGATCCAGAATCTCACGACAACCTTGTTCTCGTGCCAGCCTGACAGTTCAAAATGGTGATGGAGCGGAGCCATTTTGAACACCCGCTTGCCCGTCAATTTGAACGAGAGCACCTGAATAATTACGCTGAGCGCTTCCGCGACAAACACTCCGCCGATAATCAGCAGGAGCAGTTCTCTTTTGAGCAGAACGGCCACGACGCCCAGCGCGCCACCCAGTGAAAGAGACCCAGTGTCACCCATAAACACCTGGGCGGGATGACTGTTAAACCACAGAAATCCCAACGCCGCACCAACGGCGGACATGCAGAAGATGCTTAATTCACCGCTGCCTTCGAGATACATGATATTGAGGTAGTCGGAAAATCCCCGGTGGCCGCTCAGGTACGCCAATCCGGCAAACGCCAGA
The DNA here is from genome assembly GCA_964443465.1 of uncultured bacterium. GTDB lineage: Bacteria > Krumholzibacteriota > Krumholzibacteriia > WVZY01 > JAKEHA01 > CAYUDF01. The sequence goes on along the minus strand of CAYUDF010000267.1, from coordinate 2,849 downwards.
AAACAAAAAGCGCTCAATCCGATTGCCAGGCCGTCGATACCGTCGCTCAGATTGACGGCGTTGCTGGATCCGGTCAGCACAAACATCACAAGGACGACATAAAACAACCCGAAATTGATAAACAAACCCTTCAGGAATGGAATAGACGTGAGCGTGCCGGCGTCTTCAACAATCGGGTTGTAATAAAGGAAAAAACCGAGCGCAAGTCCGAGGGTCATCTGGCCGATCAATTTGTAACGCCCAACGAGCCCTTTGCGGTGCTTTTTGATAACACGCAGCCAGTCGTCCAGAAATCCTATCAAACCCATCCACACCGTCGTAATCAGCGTTATCTGGACGTAGGGATTCGCGAGATTGCACCACAACAGAGACGGAATCAAAATCGCTGAAATGATCAACAGCCCGCCCATCGTGGGCGTGCCGGTCTTGGCCATGTGTGTCTGAGGCCCTTCCTCACGTATGGGCTGGTGGACCTGGAGCTTCTGGAGCAACCTGACCAGGATCGGACCGAGAATAAAACTGATCAGGAGCGCGGTTACCATTGCGTACGCCGCGCGGAACGTAATGTACCGAAAAACGTTAAACGCGGAAAAATATTCATGCAAAGGGTAAAGCAGGTGATAGAGCATTAATTCTCCGTTTCCGGATCGAGTTTATCCAGCGCCCGGGTGACGACCCGGTCGAGATTCTGTACGCGGGAGGCCTTGATCAGCACGGCATCGCCGTCGCGTATCTCTGCGACAAAATCCTGTGTCAAAGTCTCGAGTGAATCGTACAATTTGACAGATGCCTTTCCGCCGACGGTTTGGAACCCTTCCCTTACGTTTTGCCCTTCTTCTCCAAACCAGAATACTGCGTCGATATCGGACGCGGCGAGGCGCTCACCCAACCGCCGGTGCAATACTTCTGAAAGGTGTCCCAGTTCTTTCATGTCACCCAGCACAACGAGTCTTCGCGACGCGGGAAGACTTTCAAGCGTTTTCAGCGACAATGTCATGCTGGCGGGACTCGCGTTGTAGGACTCGTCGACGATCGTCACACCACCGGAGCTGTAGATTTTTCCTCTTCCCTGCATCGGCGAGATATCCGCCAGCGCGTCCACGATAGAGGAGGGTTCGACGCCGCAGATTTCTCCGACCGCAACCGCGGCGCACGCATTCAACGCGTTGTATTCGCCGAGTGCGTTTATTTCAAAACCGATATCGTTCACGTCAAAAAACAATCGCGTGCCTTTGGTTTCGATTCCGGACAATACATAGTCGGATTGCCGCGACTGGCCAAAGGATACGACTTTTGCCGCCGACCTGCTCTTGAACAGATCGAAGTACGGATCATCCGCGGGCAGCACGGCGGTTCCGTGCTGTGAGACGTGCGCAAGCAGTTCTGACTTGGCGTCCGCTATGGCATCAACAGATCCGAACATCCCCACGTGGGCATCGCCGACGTTGGTAATCACAACGATTTCGGGCCGGAGCAGACCGGCGAGAAAATCAATTTCGCCCGTCTGGTTGGCGCCGACTTCACAGATCAGGTATTCACTATCGCTGTCGGTCTCCAGTACCGTCAGCGGCACACCGATAAGGCTGTTAAAATTGCCGGGATTTGCAAACACCCGGTACTTCGACCTGACGACCTGACGGATGTATTCCTTGGTTGTGGTTTTGCCCGCGCTACCTGTGATCGCTACGACGCGCGTTTCAAGTATGTCGCGATATTCCCGCGCCAGCGCCTGCAAAGCTTTTACAGTATTCGTAACGCACAAATACGGAATCTCCTGTTGCCGGAGTTGGACACATACGGAGACGTCGTCCACGACGGCGGCCACGGCACCCGATTCAAACGCGTTCGTCGCGTACTTGTGACCGTCGGTGTTTTCACCGGCTATCGCAAAAAACACGCGCCCGGAACAGTCGGCGCGGCTGTCGACAACGGCCCCCGACCACGTGTTGTCCTCCCGGCCACGCAAATCTTTCCCCACCAATTCACATGACTCGGTGTTGGTCAGCACTTCGGCCATCCAGGACAGGTTACGTATCGTCATCTGGGCTTCCATTTTCCCAACGCGGCTTCCGCTTCCGAGCGGTCGCTGAACGGCAACCGTTCGGCGCCAACGATCTGATATTCCTCGACTCCTTTACCCAGCAGGGCAACGATGTCGTTTGTTCCAGCGGCGGCAACTGTCTCGTGAATCGCGCGGCCACGGTCGAGCTCGACGCGAAAATCCGGAGATTTTTTATCCATACCCGAAATAATTTCTTCGATTATCGATTCAACCGGCTCGGAGCGCGGGTTGTCCGTCGTCAGAACAACCTCGTCCGTAAGTTCCTGGGCTATTCTTCCCATCTCGGGACGTTTGAAACGGTCCCTGTCTCCCCCGCAACCAAAAACAACAAACAACCGGCCAGGATTCAGTTCACGGCATGTTTGCAGCACGCGGCGAAGCGCGTCGGGCGTGTGGCAGTAGTCGATGATAACCACCGGTTTTCCGGACCCACCAATGGCTTCGAACCGGCCGGGGATTCGATCCAGCTGTTCCAGCCCTTTCTTGATGGACGATAGAGACAAACCGGTTGCCCGGGCTGCCGCCGCCGCAACCGCCGCATTGATCGCACAGAAACTGCCCAGCAGTTTCATGTTGATCTCGACGGACTGTTCCTCCGAACCGATCATCAGGGTAAACCGGGTTCCGTCCAGGTCGGCGGAAACGTTCGTGGCGGACACCACGGTTGCGCCCGTACCGGCGATCGTGCCGTCCGCCCCGGCGACAGTTACCGCGTATGATTCCGCCCCGTAGTCCAGACCGATGTCCCTTGCGACGGGATCGTCAGCTGAGTACACCAGCACACCCG
>CAYUDF010000266.1:0-5317 GCA_964443465.1 uncultured bacterium | reverse complement strand
ATCGCCACCGCCACCCCCAGGATCGACAGGATCGCCAGCGGGATCATAACTGGCCCGCCCTTGATTAATATCGCCACCATCGGCGCCTACCCCTTTCTATTGCTCGCGGTTTTTGAAAAACCTGTGTTCGTCACCCGGTAGAAGATAATAGAAACCAAACTTCACTTCCAGATATGGTTCCGGAAAACTGTCCGGCAAACGCCGAAACGGCGCCGCCCCCTGGATGGCGTTGGCGCTGGACCGGTGGAGAGACCTATGTCCTTCTTCTTCAATGACTTCCAGCAGGGCCATCCTGCCATCCGGATAAATCCGAAAATATACCACCGTATAGCCGTGTATGGCGCCCAGCGCTGTAAAAGCCAGCGGCGGTATCCAGTGCTGCTTTACGCGGTGTTTGAGGTCCAGAAGATAGGGCGCAAAATCCCACGCCGTTGTATTTATTGATATACCGCCCAGCGCCGCGTTTGTCGAACCCAGATTCTCAAAATCCGGCCTTTCGTCCGGCATCGACATATCCCGCCGTGGACTCATCTGGTCGAGAAATTTCGACCGCTTGAACGCGTCCCCCAGATCGGTTGTTTCTTCGGGCAGTGGCGGGAGTTCGCTGTCTCCGCCACCTTCTGCGCCCTGTTCCCTCGCGGGCGTATCCACGATCGGCAATCTACCCTCACTGTGGGGCAGATCCGATTCCTGGTCGGCATCCGTCATATCGCTCGCCCGTGAATTCACCGTGGACAGGTACGGACTGATCTCGTTCGACGGAATCGGTCTCTCGGACGGCGAAACCAGCGTAAACTCCATCGGCTCCACCACAACCTCGTCCGGAATTTCGAGTTTCCATTCCTCAAGAATATCCTGCACTCCAGGCAGAAACAACAAGCCATGGATCAGCACGGAAAAAACGATACCCCAAACCATCGTTCTTTCCCGGGGGTAATCCATTCTGGACGCCGTCGTCACGGTCTTGTCACGTCCTCTCCAGCCTGCAAACCACAAATCCAGTGAACAGTTCCCGGATCACGGGCACCCGCGTCAGCGGCGCCAGCCACCGGAACTTCGCCGGGCGCAGTTCCACCCGGGTCGGTGCCAGTCCAGTCTGCCCGGCAACCAGCCGGAAAAAACGCCTGACACTCATGTGGTTGAGGTCCTCGTCGTACGAGCGCATGATCTCTTTGAGACGATCTCCGACATCGCCCGCTGCCCCGGACTCTCCGCGTTGCGCCAGAATATCACGGATCGCCGACTCGATCTGCGAACGGGAGAAAACAAGGTGGCACCACGGTGTGTAGATATAGTCATACAAGTGAGATCCCAGGGGGGAATAGTGGGGAGTAAAAAAAACCCAAAGCGCACCGCCCGGTCGGGTCACCCGCCGCATTTCGGCCAGGGCCACCCCGGGATGCGCAAAATGTTCCATTGCGTCATTTGCCACAACGGTATCAAACACTTCATCGTCGAAGGGCAGTACGGCAGCATCACCCACCAGAAACGCCGTGCGGCCCGAAGCCGCTTTCAGCCCGGCCGCGTACGACTGGCTCGCTGCCGCGTTCGATTCCAGAATATCGGCTCCGAACACGGCTTTTGCCCCGCGTTCCACGTAGGCGACCGTCTTGCCGCCCAGGCCGCAACCGACGTCCAGTACCTTTTTACCTTCGAGGTCACCGGATGGTTCCAGATAGTTTATCGCCGTGTCCAGTCCCCACTGGTGTTCCCACTTCGAATACGCTTCCCCCGACTCCCTGCCCTGGACATTCGGCCGACGGAAAAACTTGTTTAAAAACAGAATAAACTTACTCACGGCGCGTTCCGCAGTGTTAAAGGCTATAATTGCACGCGATCCCTAGCGAAGCGACCAGGGAATGCACTCCGTATGATCCCAATAGGTTACGTCAACTGGTAGCGGCGTGCAATTACAAACATCCGATCCGTTTTCGCCCCCGGGGGTGGTCGCAGAAACGGAGTTCACGGCCCTCTCGAACCTGCCGGGGTTTCGCGCCAGCGTGAGTTGTTGTTCCGGGAGCGGGTGACGGGTGGCTCCTCCGGCTCCGTATAACGGCCCGGGCGGCATACCGTCGGAACCGAACATACCGTCGGGCGGTCCGGCCGCTTTCAGCCTTTCTATTATCTCTTGTGCGCTTTGCGCAATGGCGAGGTCGCATCGCAGCCTTTTGAGCGCGAGCGCCGACAGGTGCACATGGGCGTCAATAAATCCCGGTATCAATGTCCGTCCCGCCAGGTCTACCGTGAAAACCTCGGGGAGAACTTCACCGTCAGGAAACACGCGGGTGATCGTTTCCCCCTCAACGAGCAGCGAGCCGGGTGTGAATCGGCCGTCGGGAAGCAGCAACAGACCATTTGTAAGCAGTGTTTTGTCCATCGAACGGATTGTAACGGGCGCTGAAGACAAAATCGACCCCAAATAAACAAAGAGGCTCAGACTAGGTAGTTGAGCCTCTTCGTCCCGCCTGCATAGTTTCAGGACCTTGCAGGTAGTTTTTCGCCGCACGCAACTATTTTAACGTGCCCAGCTTCGGAGATCCTCCCTCTTGATTTCCCGCCACTCGACAAGCGCGCCGTCGTTATCAAAAACGAACTCCAGGCCTTCGTCGTAATAGCGCCAGCGTTCTGTTACTTTACCGGCTCCGTTTATACTCAGCCGGTGGGGTGTGAATCCCAGGCAGTTATAAACTTTCTTTTTGTCCAGTTGTAGATTTCCGGCCAGAAGGAGGTGACGCAGGTTTTTGCGGTGACGTACGCCCGTCACCGATACACCGTAATACGTCCTTGCAGGTTTGGGGTCTTCCGCGAACGCGTTTCCCGCAAACAGAAAAATCAAGCCGGAAAGGATAATGAGGTACTTCCTCATGGCCTCTCTCCTCAGATGTAATACCACTTGTTGTTGGCCATTGATTGATGTATCTGATTATACCACATAGTACCTGGCCGCTTCAAGTAGGGGTTTGAGGCTTCCGTATGCGGAGTACTGTGTATTGTGGTTCTCAGGGAGAAAACCACTGCCTTGTAACTGGTTGCTATATTGCTACTTACAAAAAGCAACCGCGCCCCATTCGGGGCGCGGTCACTTGGGTAAACTCGACGCTTGTCAGTTACGACTAAAGGCTCATAATACGCCTTATTTCAGAAGGACCATCTTCTTCGTCTGTACGTAACTTCCTGCTACGAGTTTGTAAAAGTACACACCGCTCGACACCGACTGCCCAGCGTCGTTACGGCCATCCCAGGTCGCAGTATGTACTTCTCCAGGGGTCTTTGTCGCTTCTACCAGATTTCGTATCAACTGACCGGCCACGTTGTAGATCCGGAGAGACACCTGTGCCTGCTCCTTCAACGTGTAGTTGATGGCCGTGGTCGGGTTGAACGGGTTCGGGTAGTTCTGTGACAATGAGTACGCGTGCGTCGTCGGTATGATAGCCGTCGGCTCTTGCGTGTCATTGCCGAGAAACGTCAGGATCTTTTTGAGGTGTGTCACTCGGTCCATTACCCCGGATGCCCTGTCGTCGCGAACATAGTGATAGCTGAAACCGGACAACATAATGTTGGCCGTCGAACCGCCGGCATTCGCCGTGCTCTGGCTCAGTATCGCCGCGTGCGTGCCGTCGTACGTGGCCTGAACGGTGGAAAGACCGCTCTGCTGCAACACATCGAATTCATTGATGAGATTACAGCCGCCGTACGCCACAAGCGTGTCCGGGCCGAGGATGTTGTCGAACGCACCACCGTGGACTCCGACCACCAGGGGTGATACCGGCAGACCGACACTCTTGTGGTCGGCCGTGAGCACATTGAAGTTCATGTACGCACTGCGCAACGCAATTGCGTCCGTGCTGCCGAGACTGGCCCATTCGGTGGCTGAGTAGTCACCGCTGACCCACAATCCAGGACCTCTGTTGGATTGATCGATGAAATTCCACAGCGTGAAGAAATCGTTGGATTTCTCGTTCGCCGCTTGACCATCACCAATCAAACCGTTGTTGAGGTTGGATGAGTTCCAGATGATCTTTTTGTAGACCGGAATCAACTGTTGACCGATGTTGGTCACGCGCGCTCCGAGACCGTTACCCACATTGGAATCCGCATTCCTTATGTCGTACCGGTCAACCTTGCTCAGGATGCCGAGCTGCTGGAACGCGGTATCAAAATAAGGCTGGACTCCGCGCCCGCTTGCGTCATCGACGTACAGGATATCGTTCCCAACCTGGAGACCCGCGGCCGGCAGACACGTCATTTCGTCCGAGTTTGCCATTGCCACGTTGATATCCGTCGATGTGATCACTGCTCCAACGCCGCGGTTGTCGGTCGCCCTCGGAATGTTGTAGTAGTATATCCACGATCCGCTGGCATCGGCGCTCTGGGCTCCGAAGAAGAACCACAGGGTATCGCCCGGTGTCAGCAGGTTGTCGTTGAGGTCGAGACAGAACTCATCCGGTAGAGCCGCGGTACGAGCAGGCGCACCAAACGACGTGTCCATCCTGACGATGTACCACATGTCACCCGAGGTCGACGTTACCGAATCAACAACCGGGAACCGGAAAGCGTCGCTGGAAAGCGCGTCACCCGATTTGGCCGACTGAGGCGGATCGACACGAACATAACCGTAAACCGCCGCGCCAAAGCCCGTGTACGGGTCGGCAGCCAGTCCGGCGACCGGGTCGGTCACGCGGACCACCGCGGAATCACCCGGGGTAATACCGGCGCTGGCGCGCGGCAGGATGTCGTTGGCCATGTCGACTCTTACGGTACCCGTCAAGGTACCGTCGGTCGCGAAGTTATCCTGGAACAGATCAAAGTCGTTGGCATTCCATTGCGGCCCGGCAAGGGCAACACGATAGATGTCAACGGCGTCGATCATCGGCGCATGACTGTGGCATCCGCCGGTTCCGACAACGCCACACCAGAATACGCACATATCGCGGACACCGATTGCCAGCTGAATATCGGTTGCGCCTACTTCAACAAACTCGCCGAACGTAAACAGTTCGCCGAACCAGTCCTTGTTGGGACCAAAATAGACGCCCCAGTCAGTCAGCCAGGGACTCGGACAACCACTGTGCCACGATCTGATTCTCCATTCGTAGAAAACCAGGTTGTCCAGCGGAAGGTCGCGGTAGACGTTAAACGTCAGCTCACCAACCGAACCAGTTCCCACCCAGGGCAGAACCGGCGAGTATATATGGTTCTGGATATACTGGTCACGGGTGTTGACGTAAGGAACCGCCAATGTCGCCGGAAATCCACCGCACGCGTAGGTAGCGCTGGAACCCGTGAAGAACGACCACATACAGTCGAGGTCGGTAAA
>CAYUDF010000265.1:0-5330 GCA_964443465.1 uncultured bacterium | reverse complement strand
TTCGATCGGCTTGTTTACGAGACACGACGAGTCGAACTGGTTTCCCAAGGATACTCCGTGGGTGCAGATCATTCAGGGGGTCAAGGGCCAGAAAATATCCCTGGAAGAGGTTTTTTCGAAAATCGATACCCTCCTCACCCTGACCGGAAAAAAGAAGCAATAGAGGTTTAACCGCGGCTCGAATCCCTGCCGGGTTGCCGAAACGTTTTCCCGTCAATTTATGAATACATACGCAAGGCTGTTGAGATATGTTGTCCCGTACTGGAAGCGGGTAATACTGCTTCTGGTAACAATCACCGTGTTTGCGGCGCTGAGTGGCGTATCACTTACGCTCATCACGCCGTTTCTGAAGATATTGCTGTACAACGAACAACAAGCGCCATCCGAGACTGATCCGGCGGAGGAGGTTCAGGAAAAACATGGTGCAATAACGGCGCAGGGAATTCCGCTTCCCGAAAGCGTGGAAAAGATAAAAGATTCGCTCCAGCAGCGTTTTGAGGCGTTTGTTTACACCGGCGACCCCAAGAAAAGCCTCTACAAGTTCTGCAAGATCCTTCTGATCCTGGTGCTGATAAAAAATCTGTTTGGTTACGCGCAGACCTACCTGACAGAATACCTCGAGCAGAAAGTGCTGTACAGGATTCGTCGCGACGTCTACGCGCACATCCAGAATCTGCCCCTTTCCTATTTCGACACTGAAAAAACGGGACACATCATTTCACGGATTACCAACGACGTGAACCTGTTGCGAGGCGCCGTTATTGGCGTCGCGGCCAGCATAATCCGCAACACAATGATGACGATGATCGCGATTCTGATTATCCTGATGGTCAGCTGGCCGTTGACGTTGTTGTCGCTGATCGTGATACCGCTGAATGTCGGTCTCATGGGGTTGATCGGAATAAAGCTGAAAAAACGCAGCCACCGCGCCCAGGAGGGTATGGCCGACATGACGGCGATACTGGAGGAATCGGTGAATGGTATCCGCGTGGTCAAGGCGTTCAACCAGGGAGATTTTGAAAAAAGCCGGTTCGACCGGTACAGCATGCGGCATCTCCGCCAGTACATCAAGATGCAGCTGTGGGGAGCCCTGTCATCGCCCACGTCCGAACTGCTCGGCACTTTGTCGATGATTGTAATTCTGTGGTACGGCGGCAGCCTGGTATTCGACGGCCAGTTGACACCCGAAAATCTGTTTCTCTTTGTCGGTGCGATGCTGTGGGTGATCACACCGGTGAAAAACCTCAGCAAACTCAACACCGTCATACAGCAATGCCGGGCGGCGGCGGAACGGGTATTTGTTATCCTCGACGTACCCGCCGAACCGCTGGACGGGCCGGGTACAAAAGCGGTGTTCCGGGAATCGATTACTTACACCGACGTCGATTTCGAGTACGTAACCGGTGAATCTGTGTTGACCGATGTATCTTTTTCGGTAAAACCCGGTGAGGTGGCCGCCATCGTCGGCCCGAGTGGCGCCGGCAAGAGCACGCTGGTCGATTTGATACCGCGCTTTTATACGCCCAGGAGCGGAACCATCAAGATCGACGGGGTGGATACCCTGGACATGAGCCTTCGGTCTCTTCGGTCGCTGATGGGTATGGTTACCCAGGACACGATCCTGTTCAACGACACAGTAAAGAACAACATCGCCTACGGTCAGGAACATCGTCCGCTGGAGGATGTTGTCGAAGCGGCAAAAATGGCGAACGCCCACCGGTTTATTGAACGGCTCCCGAAGCAATACGAGACGATCATCGGAGATCGCGGCATGCAACTGTCCGGCGGCCAGCGACAGAGGCTGGCGATCGCCAGGGCGCTTCTGTGTGATCCCGAAATTCTGATTTTTGACGAAGCAACCAGCGCGCTGGATACGGAAAGCGAGATGCTGGTGCAGGAAGCGATCGAGCGATTGCTCAAGGGCCGGACGACGTTTGTTATTGCCCACCGGTTATCGACGATTCAAAACGCCGACAAGATACTGGTGCTGGAAGACGGGCGGCTGAAGGAACGCGGGACGCACGCCGAACTTCTCCTCCAGAACGGGATTTATCGCCGGCTATACGACCTGCAGTTCGGTCTGGCCGGATGACACGGACACTCGAACGATGACCTCCACCCGACGTATCGCGGTTGTTGCCCCAAACTGGCTGGGCGACGCCGTCATGAGCCTGCCGACAATCGGTTTGCTGGGCGCACGAGCCGATGTAAACCTGTGCCTTGTCTGTCCGGAACTGACCGCCCGCGTGTACTGGGGGCTGGACGAAGTGGATGAACTGGTTGTTTTGTCCAAGTCTGGTCCGGGCTGCGGTGTTCCGGCGCGGACGCGCTTTTTCTCCGCTGACCGTCCGGATGGTGTGGTCATTCTCCCTCCATCTTTTTCCAGCGCGATCGCACCCGCTCTCGCCCGCGTGAGTGTTCGAGTCGGGTATACGACGGACCGTCGTGGCGGACTGTTAACGGACGGAGTCCAGGCTGACGCGACGCGGAGCCGTCACCTCTCCGAACAGTTCCTCTCGCTGGGCAAGACCGCCCTGGAGCGGCTCGGACGGGAACCCGGCGATACGTCTTCGACTCCACCGGTACGAGTGGCCGATTCCGACCGCGACGAACTCAAGACCCTGCTCGAGTCCCTCGGCATTTCGGGTGCCTATGCCGTAGTCGTACCGGGCGCGACCTACGGACCGGCAAAATCCTGGCCGTGGGAGCGCTATCGCGAGGTAACGCGGCAACTATCGGCGGATCTTCCCGTGATACTCGCCGGCACCGCTCCGGAAAGAGACCTTTGCGAGACCATTGCAGACGGCGGCGGTGTCCACAACCTCGCCGGAGAAACACCTGTTGGATTGTTCCTGGCGCTATTGGAAAAAGCGACAGTTGTTCTGGCCAACGACAGCGGCACTCCACACCTGGCTGCGTCGCTGGGAGCACAGGTTGTTGTTCTGTTCGGCTCTACGTCTCCCGAATGGACGGCTCCCATGGGGCGGTCGGTCGATGTTGTTCGGTTTCCCGTTCATTGCTCGCCGTGTTTCCGCAAAACCTGCCCGACACAACTCGAATGCTTTGACGGCATCACCACGGATCTTGTGCTCACCCGCGTACGAAGGCTGTTGTAGCCCACTACCGACGGATACGTAAATCTTGATGTTAAGAGCGGCTGTGGTTATGATGCCCGGTACAAGAGGGACATCCAGATGAAAGACAAAAAAACAGAACGGGCGATAACCACCCTTGAAAACGGCGGCCGCATACTTGTAACCCGGCTTCAGTATCTCGGAGACGTTATACTGACGCTGCCGCTGGTTGACGCGATACGCGATCGTTTCCCGCGGGCGGACGTCGACTATCTCTGCAGGCCGCCATCGTCGGATCTGCTGGCGGGGGATGTCCGTTTCGCCAACGTGTATTCGGTAAAGCCGGGCGAAAACGCATCCGATTCGTTTGCACGAATCCGGCAGTTGCGGTCGCGTCACTACGATGTGGTTATCGACCTGTACAGCAATCCGCGCAGCGCGTGGATATCGTGGTTTACCGGGGCGAAAATGCGAATCGGCGGGGACAGAAGGGGGCGGAGGAGGCTGTACACCCATCCCGTCACCGTACCGCCGAATATCCGTTCGGCGATGGAATTTCATATGAAATACGCCGGACTACTTGATATTTCCGCTCCGTCCCGCAAACCGGTGCTTCTGATCGCGCCCGGAGAAATCGAAGCGGCGCGTGACCGTTTGCAGAAACTGGGTGTGGAAACCCGGCGGCCAAGCCGGCCGAGAATTGGACTGCATCCCGGTGGCAAGTGGGAAGTGAAGCGCTGGCCGGTGTCGTCTTTTGCCGCGCTGGCCGAAATGTTGAGAAAAACGTGGGATGCGGAAGTGGTTGCGTTTACAGGGCCGGGAGAAGACCAGTACACCGACCGGCTGGTCGAAGCCGCGGGCGACAGCGTGACGGTCCTGCCGGAGATGGACATTCGTTCGGTGGCGGCCGTACTGTCTCTGCTGGACGGAATGGTTGTTTCCGACGGCGGCATCATGCACCTGTCGGTTGCCGTCGGCACACCGACGGTCGGAATATTCGGCAGCGCGGAACCGGACATCTGGTTTCCGTACGAATCGTTCGGCCCGTTTACACCCGTTTGTCTGCCGCTCGAATGCCGCCCGTGCCACCGGCACGTCTGTCCGCTCGGGCATACGGCGTGTCTGAACGACCTGACGGCAGAGACCGTTCTGGAGTCGCTGCACAAAGTGATGGCCGGTCAGAGACCGCCCCTGGACACTATCGGGGAGGGGCCGTGAATACCGGTGATATTTCGGTTGTTATTTTCAGCGAGAATAACGAGACCACCATCGGCCACTGCCTCGACGCCGTCCGTGATTTCGGGGAGGTTGTGGTGGTCGACGCTTTCAGCACGGACAACACAACAACCATCGCTCACAAGCATCCGGTGGCGCTGTATCGGCGTCCGGGCGAAACACGGCCGGTGCGCAGACGCTGGGCCAGTTCGCGGATCACAACACCTTGGGTATTGTATCTGAACGCGGACGAAGTGATGACACCACAATTGCGGCAGGAAATCGGTTCGGTCGCCGGCCCGCCCCGGGGTGGATACGGCCTTCGCGTGCGCTACGAATACCTGGGCCGGGAACTGAAAAGAGGCGCCTGTCCACGCCGGACGGGGCCGAAGCTGATGGCCCGGGCCGAGACGGAAACCGTGACCCCCGCGGAGTTTCTTACCGGTGCGATTATTCGCCACGGGTACTCCGATGTTCACAGCCAGTTCGAAGCGATAAACCGGAACACCAGCCGTGACGCGCAGGGTAGTTCCAGATTGATACAATGGTTGTCTGTCCCGCTTATGCTGTTTGTTCCGCCGGCCATATTTTTCTATAAATACTTTTTGAGAATCGGCGTGGGTGACGGATCCCGCGGGTTTTTATACTGCCTGTTGTCGGCATACGAACTATTTTTACGGTACGCAAAAACACGCGAGATCGGATTTTCCGGGTCAGGTCCACGAACCCGCAACATGGCGGAGTCAAAATGAGCGACACGACAAACAACAACCTGCGCGTGCTGATGGTTGACTCCGAAAACACCTGGCGGGGTGGAGAAGCCCAGATGCTTTTGTTGATGAAGGGGCTGCAATCGGAGGGTTTATCGGTCGAGCTGGCCGCGCCGCGCAAAAGCATGATCCGCGAACGCAGCGGGGAACTGGATATCCCGTTTTTTCCTGTATCCATCGACGGTGGCCTCGACCTGTTGTCGGCGGGACGCCTGTGCAGGATCATCGATCGCGGCCGGTACGATATCATTCACTCCCATTCCTCGCACGC
>CAYUDF010000264.1:0-5331 GCA_964443465.1 uncultured bacterium | reverse complement strand
TCCTGGTGCGCGTCGATGCTCGAGACTAGGAACTGGCGCTGATCACCGCGCGCGGCCAGGTGGCGCAGGCAAAGGTGCGGTTCGAAACGGAAGAGGCCCAGGCCGAAGTGGCGCGCGAGGAGTGGGAGGAGCTGGGTACCGGCGGAGATTCGCCGCTGGCAACGCGAGAACTCCAGTTACAGGAGGCGGCGGCATCGCTCGCTGCTGCGGAAGCGGCCCTCGAGCGCGCGGAACGTAACCTGCGACGTACCGGGGTCCGCGCTCCGTTTGCGGGACGTGTCCGCGCCAAGTTGACCGATATCGGAGAGTATCTTGCGCCGGGCGTGCCGGTCGCCAGTGTATTCTCCGTCGATTACGCCGAGATCCGGTTGCCGATCCCGGACGCAGAGCTAGCGTACGTCGACCTGCCCGTTGACTATCGGGGTGAAACGGCGCAGCAAACCGGTCCGGTGGTTCATCTGTACGCAGACTTCGCCGGAAGCCGGCACCATTGGGAGGGGCGGATCGTACGCGTTGAGGGCGAAATCGATCCGCAGAGCCGTATGATCCACGCTATCGCGCAGGTCGCTGACCCGTACGGAAAAGTCGAGGGTAAAGACCCCATGCCACTGGCCGTCGGACTGTTCGTTGAAGCGGAGATCGAAGGTCACCTGATCGAAAATGTATATATCGTTCCGCGGGCGGCGATACGCGGGGACCAGGTAATGGTCGTCGACGACGAAGACCGTCTGCGGTTCCGTGACGTGGAGATACTGAGAAACGACCGGAAGAACGTGGTTATCTCCGCCGGACTGTCACCCGGCGACCGGGTGAGTGTTTCCACCATGCAGGCCGTCAGCGACGGGATGAAAGTTCGCTCCGTCATTATAAACGGTGGTGACAAGCCGGTACCCGATACAACCGAAGAGTCAACGGTTGCCGGATCGGGGGATAAATAATGAACCGCGCGATTGAGTGGTTTGCAGCCAACCATGTGGTTGCCAATTTGTTGATGTTGGTTATTATCGGCGCCGGCCTTCTCACGATACCTACCATCACCAAGGAAGTATTTCCCGAGTTTTCACTGGACATTATTAATGTGTCGGTCCGTTACCTCGGCGCCGCACCGGAAGAGGTGGAAGAGGGCGTCTGTGTCAAGGTTGAAGAAGCGATCCAGGACCTCGAGGGGATCAAACAGCTGACTTCGAATGCGTCCGAGGGTGTCGGTACCGTAACCATCGAGTTGGAGATGGGCACCGATGTCCAGAAACTGCTCAACGATGTCAAGGCCAGGGTGGATGGCATCGAAACTTTTCCCGAGGAAACGGAAAAGCCGGTGATCTCCGAGCTCACCAACCGCCGCCAGGTGATCGACGTTGCTGTTCATGGCAATGTCGATGAAGCGGCGCTGAAGGCGTTGGGCGAAAGGGTGCGGGACGAACTGACGGGTATCGATGGGATCAGCCAGGTCGACCTGGTGTCGACCCGGCCATACGAAATTTCGATTGAGGTGTCCGAAGAGGCGCTCCGCAGTTACGGGCTCACGTTTAGCCACGTGGCGATGGCGGTACGAAGGTCTTCGCTCGATCTTCCCGGTGGTTCGATCCGGACGGAGGGTGGCGAGATTCTGCTCCGTACCAAGGGCCAGGCATATCGGGGCGTCGAGTTCGAAGACGTCGTGCTGGTCACGCGGCCGGACGGCACCCGGTTGCTGGTCGGTGACGTAGCGCGCGTCGTAGACGGTTTTGCCGAGACAGACCAGTCGGCGCGATTTTCCGGCGAGCCGGCCGTCGATATCCGTGTTTATCGCGTCGGAGACCAGAACGCGCTGAAAATCGCCAAAGACGTCAAACAATACGTGTTTGAAGCCCAGTCACGTATGCCGGCCGGTGTGACACTGACGCCGTGGAACGACTATTCGCGGATCCTGCAGGGCCGCCTCGACCTGATGATCCGTAACGGCCGTAACGGTTACTTCCTGGTGTTTATCATTCTGGCGTTGTTTCTGAAGTTGCGACTTGCCTGGTGGGTAAGCCTCGGGATTCCGATTTCATTTCTCGGCGCGTTATGGCTGGCGCCGTCGCTCGCAGTGACCATCAACATGATATCGCTGTTTGCGTTTATCGTGGTACTGGGAATCGTGGTGGACGATGCGATCATTGTCGGCGAGAATATTTACAAGAAACACGAAAAAGGGATCACGGGTCTCGAAGGGTCGGTGGCCGGAACGAAAGAAGTCGCCACGCCGGTAGTCTTCGGCGTGCTCACGACGATCGCTGCGTTTTTTCCCCTGCTGTTTGTCGCGGGCATGATGGGCAAGATCATGCGGGTGATTCCAATCATTGTCATCGCGACCCTGGCGTTTTCGCTGGTCGAATCGTTGTTTATCCTGCCGGCGCACCTCGCCGGTGTCCGTCATCGCAAAGGCAAGAGCCGGGTTGGTGGACTGTGGAGCAGCCTCCAGGGTAAGTTTCACAATCGCGTGCAGTGGTTTATTAATCGTGTTTACAGACCATCGCTGGAACTGGGTCTGCGCTTTCGTTACGCAACCATCGCGTTTGCGTTGTCCACGCTCCTGCTCACCGCCGGAGTTGTTGGTGCGGGGTGGATCAAGTTTGTGTTTTTCCCCAAGGTTGAGAGCGACTTTGTATCAGCGGCTCTGGAAATGCCGCTGGGCACATCCGTCGAACAGACCACGGAGGCGATGAAACAAATCGAAAGCGCGGCACTTCGCCTCCAGGCGGAGCTGCTGGCCGAGACTAACGGCGAGGGCGTAAGCCCCGTTAAAAACATTTTTACGGCGATCGGCGACCAGCCGTTGTCGGCACGACGCAACCGCGGACACGGGGCCGGCTCCGGATCGTTTTCCGCCGGCCACCTGGGTGAGGTTGTTATGGAACTGGCGCCGTCGGAGGATCGCACCATTACCAGTCCCGAAGCCGTGCGGCGGTGGCGCGAACTTTCGGGACGGATACCCGACGCAGTAAACCTGTCGTTCGCTTCGAGCATCTTTACGCCGGGCGAACCGATCAACGTTCAACTTTCGGGCGTGAATATCGAACAACTGCAGAACGCGGCGGAACGGCTCAAGGCCGAGTTGCCCCGGTACGCCGGTGTGTTTGATATCACCGATTCGTACCGGAGCGGTAAAAAAGAAATCAAGTTATTGCTCAAACCGGCGGCGGAGACGTTTGGCGTGACAAGAGCCGACCTGGCGCGCCAGGTTCGCCAGGCTTTTTACGGCGAAGAAGCACAGCGGATTCAGCGCGGCAGAGACGACGTGCGTATCATGGTTCGTTACCCCCAGTCCCAGCGACGATCGCTCGGTGACCTGGAAAACATGCGCATCCGTACGCCGGACGGAGGAGAAGTTCCGTTCTCCGCGGTTGCGGAGGCCCGCCTGGGCCGGGGATACTCGTCGATCAGCCGTATCGACCGGCGCCGTTCGGTAAACGTGACCGCCGATATCGACACCAAAAAAGGAAACGCCAAGGAAGTGCTCGCCGACCTGGGCGCAAACGTGCTGCCGGCTATTCTGGCCGACTATCCCGGCGTGGCGTTTACATTCGAGGGCGCCGAGAGGGAACAGGCGGAGACGATGGCCGGCCTCAAGCGCGGGTTCTATTATGCGCTGATGGCTATTTTTATCTTGATGGCAATCCCGTTCAGGTCCTATATCCAGCCAGTTATTGTGATGTCCATTATCCCTTACGGGTTCGTCGGAGCTGTGTGGGGCCATCTGATTATGGGGATTGACCTCAGCATCCTTTCGATGTTCGGGCTGGTGGCACTCACGGGAGTGGTGGTCAACGACAGCATCGTGCTGGTGCACTTCATCAATGACCGGCGCAACAGTGGTCTGCCGGTCGAACAAGCGGTTCGCGAAGCCGGGGTGGTGCGTTTCAGGCCGATCCTTTTGACGTCCCTTACGACGTTTGCCGGATTGACGCCGTTGCTCCTTGAGAGAAGCGTACAGGCCAAGTTTGTTGTCCCGATGGCCGTTTCGCTGGGATTTGGAGTTGTGTTTGCTACGTTCATTACGCTGGTGATCGTTCCGGCTACATACGTTATTGTTGAAGACGTGAAAAAGCAACTTCTCAAACTGTGGAATCTTGTTAAGCGTTTGCTCGGCTGGAGTGACGATCCGGCCGACCCGGCGGAAACACATTCAACCGCCGGAGGCCGGTAGTGCCCCGAGGGAATTTTCAGAAAAACTCCAGCATGATGCTGGAGGGCCCGATCGATAAGACGCTGATTCGGCTGGCGTTGCCGATGGTGTTCGGTATGGCCGCCATCATACTGTTTAACGTGATCGACACGTTTTATGTCGGGCGTCTCGGGGCAACACAACTGGCGGCGATGAGTTTTACATTTCCGGTGGTGTACATGCTCACCCACCTGACGGTGGGACTGGGTGTGGGGGTCACTTCGGTGATCGCCCGCGCCATCGGCGAAGGCGATCCGGACCGGGTCAAGCGCCTCACTACCGACGGCCTGATTCTGGCCAACACCGTCGTGATCGTCCTGGCGATCGTCGGTCTGCTCAGCTTTGACCCGTTATTTCGGGCGCTGGGCGCCGGAGACGAACTCCGACCGCTGATCCGGGACTACATGCTGTGGTTGTATGGAGGCATCGGTTTTCTGGTCATTCCCATCGTGGGCAACAGCGCGATCCGGGCAACGGGCGATACCAAGACCCCGGCGATCATCATGGCCGTCGCCGGTCTGGTCAACATCGTCCTCGATCCGCTTCTCATCTTTGGTATCGGGCCGTTTCCACGCCTCGAACTGCAGGGCGCCGCGATCGCCACAGTGATTTCGTGGGGGGTCACATTTGGTGCGGCGTTATTCATCCTGGACAAGCGCCTGCACATGATCGACTGGAAGATTCCGCGATTGTCGGCGATGTGGGCTTCGTGGAAAGAGATCCTGTATGTGGGTGTTCCCGCCGCGTTGACACAGATGATCGTTCCGTTTGCCGCCGGCGTGATCACGCGCATCGTATCGACATTCGGGCCGGAAGCGGTGGCCGCGTTTGGAGTGGGCACACGTATCGAGGCATTGGCGTTGATCGGATTTTTCTCGATCGGTGCAGCGTTGAGCCCGTTTATGGGCCAGAATTACGGTGCGCGAAATTTCTCCCGCCTGCGCGGCGCCATGGAATTCAGCGCAAAAGCGTCGGTGGTGTTCGGGCTGGCTATATACGCCGTACTCGCCGTACTCGCGCGGCCGCTGGCCACGATTTTTACCGACAAGGTTGAAGTTATCGACATGATTGCAAACTACCTGTACATCCTGCCCCTCGGGTACATGTTCCACGGTTACGCTTTGCTTATTGTATCCACGTTTAAC
>CAYUDF010000263.1:0-5349 GCA_964443465.1 uncultured bacterium | reverse complement strand
ACAGCGGCGGCGTTGAGCACGAGGAACGTCCACGATACGCGGAACACCGATCCGAACCGCGATTTTCCCAGCGGGGTGAGGCTGAGCAGCCCCGCCACATAAAACAGGGCCTGCAAAATAAAAAACAATCTAAAAACGGGACTTTCCGCCACCGCGCTGGCCACCAGCGCTACAAGGCAGAAATACGGGACGGCCAGACGCATCATTTTGTGAGAGACAAACTGAAAAAACAGTCTGTTTCGCAGCGGATTCAGTAACCGTCTTTCCATCTCCACGGCCTGGAAGTTACCGGCCAGTGTACGGACCTTCCTCGCAAACTCGCGCGAGGACGACGAGGACGCGATATCAAAAGCCTGGGCGGACCGGACAAATATCACGCGAAATCCCTGCAATACGATACGCATCGGGACCAGGAAATCGTCCAGCAACGTGTGCTCTTCCAGCCTCGTGTAAAGCGCCTTACGAATGGCGTAAATCGATCCCGTCGCCCCCACAACCGAATCCGCTTCGCTTTCCATCCGTCGGATCAGCTTTTCGTAACGCCAGTACATCCCGACACCCTCGTGAACATCGCTGCCCGCAGCCGGTTCGATAATCAATTCACCGCTGACTGCGCCGACCCTGTCGTCGGCGAACATCGAAGTTAATTCGGCGAACACGTTGTCGCCGAACCGTTGACGCGCGTCGGCGAACACTACGATATCGTTTGTTGCCGCCGACACACCGGCGTTGAGCGCGCCAGACTTGCCCGCGGCCTCCGGCAGCTCGATTACGCGGACCCCCCGGTCTTCAAACTGTCGAGCCAGTTCAACCGTCTGGTCGGTCGATCCGTCGGAGACGACGATAATTTCAACCGATTCCTGCGAGTAATCCTGGGAGAGCAGGTTTTCAATCCGGGTTTTGACGTTGATTTCTTCGTCTTTAACGGCGAGGACAACGGACAATGGCACCGCCTCGTACCGCTTGTCCACCCGGCGCGGAAACAACGTACCCCACACCACGATAACCAGTGGGTAGAACAGGTATGTATATAAAATGAATCCCGCGCTGATATAGAACCAGGTCTCCAAGATCAACTCCCCATCCTTGCCGCCCGGACGCGGCGGTAGTTCCGTTCTCCCAGAATTTTCCGGGCCCACCTGAGCCCCCGGTCCCTCGCGTAAAGGGGCACCAGGGACAGAAACGATCCCTCGATCACACTTTTGAACACACCGGGAGGCGTTGATGCGGTGACCGCGATCCTGTTGAATTCGAAACGGTCGCCCGCCAGCTTGTTAAAACCAAAAACGGAATTACAAACAGCGAGATAAGACAGTTCTTTCAGTCTGTTGACCCCGCGCCGGTCGATCCGGCCACCCGGAGGGGCGTAAAAATCCACGGCGCTGCCGCACGCCTCCGCCAGCATCACCCTGGATCGCTTCATTTCCTCCGCTTCATCGTCCGCTGTCAGGTCGGTCAGAAACCTGTGTGTCACACCGTGAGAACCGATGTCCAGACCCTGCCCGGCCATCTGTGCCAGCATCGCCGGTTCGAGACCGCCGGGAGCATTGAGCCGTTCCGCCGAGATAAAAAAAGTGGCGCTAAAATCGCGCGAGCGCAGCAACGGCCGGGCGTGGACGTAGTCGCTGAGATTGCCGTCATCAAACGTTATAACGACCCAATCCGGAGGCACCGGATCTCCTGCGGACAACCGGTTGTGCACCTGGCGCACGGAAACCGCACGCCGGCCGCTGACCACGATTTGTTCCAGGTGGGATTCAAAAACCGCCAGATCCACCGCATAACGCGCCTCCTCCCTGTCGTCTCCGGGGATGGGACAGGAATCGGACTCGATCCGGTGGTACATCAACATGGGAAACCGGCCCATAAATCAGCAGCCCCGCGTAGGAATTCAACTGGTAAAAGGAAACGACCTGCAATACTGTGGGTATCTTTATCAGAAACGGGAATTTTGTCCACCAATATGATACAATCTCCCGGATTCTACAGGAATGGCCCGAACCCGACGGCAACACGGGTGTACAATGTGTATGTATTGGCCAGATAAACCGCGCCCGCGTAGCGGGGCCGGTACCAAATACTGACAAGGAGCCCAGCGGATGAAATCAACAGTTATCGTGACGATCGTGCTAGTGGTCTTTCTGTTTTCGGGAGTCTCGGCGGCAGGCCCGCTTCCATCTGAATTCAGCTACACGATCTTGAAGGAAGGCAAACAAATAGGCACGTCCGCTACCCAGGTAGAATCCGGAAAAAAAACCGTCGTGTTCACAACAAATACACAACTCGAGTTCGACCAGTTCGAGCTCGACCTCAACACAAGAACCGAAGTCGACAGCAAAACATTTGTCGTACAAAAGATCACTTATGACGGAATCAGAATGGGGAAAATCATCGAAGGCGAATACGTCATCGAAGGCGCGGCTGTTAACGGCTGGACGTCAGAAGACGGCAACCAGACCCCGTACACAAGACACGCCGAAGTTCCCCGCGTGCTCCTTCTGGAAGACTACGTCATGTGCCACGAGGTGATCATCGCCAACGCACATATGGCCACGGGAGAGGATGTTTCTGAATTCGGCCTGTTGATGCCGTCTTCGGGCATGATGATTTCCGTTCAGATTGGCGCGGGCAGCGTCACGGCATTGGAATCGGAGACGCAGGAAGCGATCTGCACAAAGCTGGTCGTGGCAATGAGCGGCTCACAGGCCTTTGCCAGTTTTTACGACCCCAAACGGGGTCTGCCCGTCTATCTCGCCTTTCCCGCGGCGATGGTAGAGGTGTTCCTGGACGATTTCTACGGCGACACACCGATTTCCCGGTTCCGCGAAAACTAGCGATTCCGGCGGAATCACCCGAAGGGCGCCCACCCGGGATTCCGATCGTATCGTCCGGTATTATTAGCCTCCGGATCCACGATCCCACCACCCATGGCCCGAAAATCTTTAAAAATGACCCCGTCATAAGACGTTTCAACACTGCGTTTTGCGCATACGGACGCGGCAAACCGGGGTTTTCCGATTGACTGGACCCGCCCGATACGGTATCATCGTCTGGACGTAAACGGAATATGTACGCACGTTTCGACGGCGCCTTGCTAGTCCCGGTTGGGGTTCGGAAGGTCCGTTATTTTTTTTTAGGGGTATGCCTTAATGAAACCGCAAAACAAATACTATCAATTGCTTACACACTTCAGTGCGGTAATGTCCCTCCATATTCGCCGGATTCGGGTCAATCTGGTGCTTTCCGGGTCCGTTCTGCCCGATTTCCTGAAGGCGAAGATATTTCAGTTGAAATCCGATTTCCCGGTTCGCCGGACGGTTCTGCTCGCCGTGGTGATCGCGGCGATCGTGGTACCGGCGTCCCTTTATGTACAGGAAAGGTCGCGCAGGATCGATCTGGCCGACTCCTACCGGTACCTGGATCTCAGGACGTCGGCGGAGATCGGCACATTGGACAAGTATCTCAAGGGACTTGCTGAGGAGCAGGAATACCTGCGATCGCTGCTGCTGGACTCCGGACTGAATGTCGTCAGCAGCGGGGTACTGTCGACCCGCCTGGTCGCGACCGGCTACTCCAGTTCGGTGCGCGAGACGGACGACACCCCTTTTATCACCGCCTCCAACACGCGGACCCGGTCCGGGGTGGTCGCCATGTCCAGGGATCTCCTGAGGCGTTACAATCCCAAAGCCCCGTTTGGCTTCGGGGACACCGTCCACATCTCCGGCCTGGGCGATTTTATCGTCGAAGACTCGATGCACTGGCGCTGGCGCAAGCGCATCGACATCTGGTTCCCTTCCCGTACCGCCGCCCGGAATTTCGGCATACGCGACGTGACCATTACGATGCCGCTGTACGACGACACAGCCCAGAATGTTGTTCTGGAAACCACTCCTTCACCCGGCGGTTCCGGAACCAGCTACGCGGCTAAATCCGCACTTCCCCGCTAGATAGACGTAGATTTACGCAACCGGCCCCGGAAACGGCGGCTGACACAAAATACGCACATTTTTTGTGCGATTTCGTAATATCATATTACTTAATAAGTTACATCAGGGGCAGGCCCTCATGGGCTGCCTCTGCGCCCGGAAATTGGTTGCATCCAGTCCAGTTTAAATCTATTATTTCGCTACGCTTGGTTCCTGGTACAGGACCCACCGCGCTCGTAACACATTTCGTTCCGCTAATTACGGCATAAATTCCCGAACACCCGTCCGAGACGCCCGAGTCGCCAAAGCGGTCCGGTGCCGGTCTACCTGCGAGGTCCCGGACGCGACGGAATACGTGTCACAAAGAAGGGAGCATCCTTGGAAGACTTCCAGGTTATCGTTGTAGGAAGTGGCCCCGGTGGATACGTGGCAGCGATCCGCGCCGGTATCAACGGTCTGAAAACCGCCCTCGTAGAGAAAGACCCGTTTCTGGGCGGCACGTGTCTGCACAGGGGATGCATCCCCACCAAGGCCCTGCTGCACACGGCGGAACTGTACGATGAATTTAACAACGCCGCCGAAATAGGTATCACGGCCAGCGACGTAACACTCGATTACCCGAAGGTTCAACAGCGCAAACAGTCTATCGTAGACAAGCTGGCCAAAGGCATCCAGTACCTCACCAAAAAGCGAAAAGTAGAGGTGTTCACGGGGATGGGCAGCCTCGTCGAGACCAACACGGTCAAGATCACCGGCGAAAACGGTGAGTCCACTATTCGCGGCGAAAAAATTATCCTGGCTACCGGGTCAACGCCGATGAGCCTTCCCCATATGAAGCCGGACGGAAAAACAATTATCAACAGCGATCACATTTTAAAAATGAAGACCATTCCTGGCAGCCTGGCCGTTATCGGATCGGGCGCCGTCGGGGTCGAATTTGCGTCTATCTTTAACTCCTTCGGCACCGAAGTCCATCTCATCGAACTACTCCCCCAACTGCTGCCGATCGAGGACGAAGAATGCGGGAAAATGCTGAACGCCGCTTTCAGGAAAAAAGGCATCAAGAACTATATCGGCACTGAAGTAACTGCGGTGAAAACATCCAAAAAAGGAGCGACCCTCAGCCTGGTCAAGGACGGCAAGGAATCCAGTCTGGACGTCGAAAAAGTCCTGGTAGCGGTCGGCCGCAGTCCGGTCACCGAGGGGCTCAACCAGGAATCTGTCGGGGTGGCCATGGACGGCAGGTTCATCAAGGTTGACGAATACATGCGCACTTCCGTCGAAAACATCTATGCCATCGGCGACGTCGTCAAAACACCCCAGCTGGCCCACGTGGCTTCGGCTGAGGGGATTCTGGCCATCGACCACATTGCGGGACGGCACGTGGAACCCATCGACTATGAGAAAATACCCGGCTGCACTT
>CAYUDF010000262.1:0-5354 GCA_964443465.1 uncultured bacterium | reverse complement strand
AGAATCTCGAAGTTGATGTTACGATCCCCCTGGATCGCCACTTTTCCGGAAAACAGCTCGTCTTCGCCCCTTCGCCGTGCGATTTCGGTGGCTTTTTCGCGCGCTTCGTCCAGAACGTCGGCCAGCGATTCGATATATGGATGACCTGTTTCCAGCGCTTCGGCGACCGTTGCCACGACCTCGCCGTTGATCATGATGTTGTCGTCAAAAATTGCGACAACCACCGACGCCTTCGGTTTGATGTTGCTGGATGACTCCGGCAGATCGACACCCGGTACGGGGGTGATCACTTCGCCTTCCACCACAAAACTTTTCAGCAGGAACAGCAGCAGCACCGTCAGGATGTCCATCATCGAAGTGAGTCGCAACGGTGTGTGCACGCTCCTTATCTTGATTCTTCTGTTTCGTTTCCTGCCCATCGAATTCCTCTTTTATTCTGCGCCCAGAAGTGAGACCGACGGCAGTCCGGCTTCCCGGGAAATGTCCATAACCGCGATGATGTCACCGTAGCTGGTATGCGGCTGGGATATAATCATGATTTCCCGGTTGTCGGGATACCTCGAGACGATGCCCGACAAGGCTTCGCCCAGCTTGATTTCAGCCTCCTCGTCCGATCTTGCGACAACCTGCTTTTTGATGCGGCGGCCTTCCACCACAAAGTGGTTATCCTTGATCGTGACGGCCAGGTTCAGCTGTTCGGTTTTATTTTTCGTCGCGTCCGCCCCGTCGGGTGCCGCTTTCAGGTCGATGACGGTGACATTGAGAAACACCGCCGAAATCAGCAACATCGGGATCATGGCGACAAACAGGTTCATCAACGGCATGATCTCGAGGTCGTTCTCGATGATCT
Source organism: uncultured bacterium (assembly GCA_964443465.1). Taxonomy (GTDB): domain Bacteria; phylum Krumholzibacteriota; class Krumholzibacteriia; order WVZY01; family JAKEHA01; genus CAYUDF01. The sequence continues at coordinate 4,504 of CAYUDF010000262.1, read as the reverse complement.
CACGATATTTGCGCCGTGTACTGGTCCGCATGGTGTTCTCCTCCGGTGCCGTGAGTACTCAGCGCCGTTATGAAACGTTCTGTTTTTCCAGCAATTCTTTGAATTTGGGTTTTTCACCGGTTGTTTTTCCGCCGCCGCCTATGGCAGGCGTTTTGCCCGCGATCGCCTGGATCAGGCGTACGCTGATCTCGTCGATATTTTCAACGATTGCCTCCACCTTGCTCACCAGAAACCCGTGGAGCAGCAGTGTCGGTACGGCGACGATCAATCCGAACGCCGTCGTATTGAGCGCCTGTGAAATACCGGCGGCGAGAAACGCGCTGCGTTGCGATGGATCTGCGGCGCCCACCGCCGAAAACGCGGTGGTCAGGCCGAAAATTGTTCCCAGAAGTCCCAGCAGCGTCGCCGAGTTGGCCAGCATGCTGAGGTAGGGCAACCGGCGGGATAACCGCGGCAGTACGATGGTGGCCGCTCCGTCGGCGGCGTTCTGCAGCCTGTCTTCGTCGCGGTCGGTGCGGGTCAGGATAGCCTGGGATACGGATGCCACGGGCCCATTGACCTTGCGGCACAGGTCCACGGCGGCCGAATATTCGCCCTTCGAAACGAACGACATAATATCGCGGGTGAGTTTACCGCTGTTCACCGAGGCCGCACGGCCAATAACCCACAGCCTTTCGGCGACGAGTGCGGCGATCGTAAGCCCGGTGGCCAGGATCACGTACATAAACGGCCCGCCGTTCTGAAAAAAACTGGAGAATGCGGAGAGGGGGTTCATTATTTTTCCTCCTTATTTACCAATGGCGTCGAAATCGCCATGATTCGTAAACGGGCCGGCAAAACGATTGACCGAGCCACGTCTAAACTGTTTTTGCGATATGTTGATCCCAACCCGTCCCGGTAACGCGGATAATCGCGCGATGTAATAAACAACACCTGGGGAACGTCGATCTCCCCTTCGATGGTGATGGTTTCGAGCGTGCGTACCGTTTGACTTTTATTAGTGGCCGGCGCTGCGGCAGCGGCCCCGGTAAGACCCGCTATTGCCACTGCGGCGGCCAGAATTCCGTTCAATGTTGCTTGTTTTGTCATTGTGTTACCTCGTGATTTGAAACGGTTTTCAAGTCGCCGCCGAGTTGTGTTTCGAGATCGTCGGGGTCGTCGCTGGCGTACAGTTTGTAACGTTCGAACCAGCGCCGTCCCGACTCTTCGTCGAAAAAATAGAAGGCTTCAACGATGGCCATGTTGTACAGGGCACCCGGCAACCGTTCGTCGATGCGGAGCGCTTCCCGGAAAGACTCCCGTGCTTCAACCGGCTTGCCGGCGAACAGAAGTGCGATGCCGTAATTGTTGTGGTTTATCGCGCTCCTCGAATCGGTCTCGAGCGCCTGCTTCGCCGCTTCCAGGGAAGAACCGGGATCGTCGCCGCGAAGGTTTACAAATGTCCGTGCCGCCCGCACTTCCGTGGAATTGCCGGCACAACCGTCCAGTACCGATGAAGCACGGTCGATTTCGCCGAGCGCCTCCAGGTGCAGGGCCAGCGCCGCACGTACCGCGTCGGGCGCCGCCGGATCGCGCGCCAGTACCGTTTCCAGCAGGGAAACGGCCGCTTCGAAGTTCGAAGTTTCGTAGTACAGCTTCGACAACAGCGCCGCGGCGGGTGCATAAGCGGGATCCTTGTCGAGTGCGGCCTGCAGGTACGAAACGGATTTTTCGGTCGAATCGACGGCGGCGTAAATCTCGCCCAGGCGAAACGGCCAGTAGGGCTCGTTCGGATCCAAAGCCATTTTGTTGATAATTGTTGATCTGGCGGCGGCGACCTGTTCCGGAGTTGTCTCCGTTCCACTCTCCACAACCACGGCAGTGTCGCCGCCGGAAGAAACTCCCAACCAACTGCAGCCGGCAAAAGAAAAGATAGCGATAATCAAAGCCAGGCACAGTCCGGCAACCCTCAACCACAGACCTGTAGATCCGTTTATACGGCTGCGGATTCGCGAATTGAACGGTATATGTGCAAAAAGTTTTTTCACGAACAAATACACCTGACTTAATGTTACCAGTTAGGGCTACCTATTTCCGGTCGTTTCGGTAGTTTCGGATACCAGTTGAATACGCAAGGGTTATACCCCTATGCCTTTGTGATTATTTTAATTAGCGGCTGTTTCCGCAGGCGGTGTTGCCGCCACCAGCGGGTATTCCACTTCCGGCTGATAAAGGAATCTCCACGCCAGCCGTGGCCACAGGGTGTCGCGCGCCAACTCGATCCAGCCGCCGGGATCGGTCCCAGTCTGGCCGGCCTGTTGCAGCAGTTCCGTCCACGCGTTTTCACCACGGTCGTAGAATTCCCAGCTCTGTTCGTCCAGCACTTCTTCGTACGCCAGCAAATCGTCGTCACTCAAACCGCCGGGCCGTTCACTGTCGCTCAACGCGTCACCGAAAAGCACCAGCACCTGTCCAATACGAAACGCGGCGGCCCGTGAGTACTCGGTAATACCGTGACCGGTGCAGCGCGCGTACATTTCCAGCAACTGTTCCATCTTTTTCTTTTTGAGTTCGATCGATGGCGGCAATGGCTGTGTCAACTCGATCGACCTGTATTCGGCCAGAACTTCTTCCGCTTTTAAAAAGTCAACTTTGGCCAGTATCAACGGGGAAGCGAGTTCCGGGTGGTTTGCAGCGAGGTCCAGGTACTCGCGTAAATCTCCCTTTGCGGTGCTTCCCAGTAGCGAAGCCAGGGTAAAGGCGCCCGTTGTTACGCCGGCCAGCTGTTTTTCCGCCCGCACGGCGCGGATTTCCATTACAGCGTCTATTTCACCGGGAAATCGCGACAGGAAAACGGTGCGCATCCGCTCCGCGCCTCCGTTGTCGCCGTCCTCGTCCAGCAGGTCGGCAGCTTTCAACAAGGATTCGGGCGCGTCGGGATCATCCGGATACAACCGGGAGAATCTCTCGTATGCCGATGCGGCTTTTTGCCTGTCGCCGGTTTTGTCGTGGGCCAGTGCAACCTGGATCGCACTGTCACGCGCGTATTCGCTTCGGGGAAACGACAGAAGCAACTGTTCCCACGCGCCGGTGGCGTCGGCACGTTTGTTTCCGGCGGCATATCCCAGACCGGCACGGTAAAGCGCAAGGTCGGCGTGTTTGAATCCAGGCCAGCGCTGTGCGACCGAAACAAACAAGAGCGCCGCTTTTTCTTCGCCGTGTTTTTCGTCCGCGGCGGCTACACTCTCGGCGTGTTTGTAATAACACAGCGGGATTGTCGACTGGAGCGCCGTCACAACGGAGTCCTCTCCCGCGGTGATTGCCCGGGACTGCGCCAGTTCGTACGCTTCGCCGGCGGCGGCGAATTCTCCGCTTTGATACCTTGCGTCGCCGCACATCCGGATCGCTCGGGTCGCCCGCGGGTCGGCGGGGAACCGCGAACCCAGCATCAGGTAGGTTTCGGCCGCGTCGCCGTACCATCCGTGGGCGTACGCGACGTTGGCGCGCCGCCACACGACGTCGGCGTTTCGTTTGTCGTCCGGAAAGAACTCAACGAATTCCCTGGCCGTTCTCAGCAACCCGACGGCCAGAGAGTCGGCGCCGCTTGTTTCGTTTTTCTGTACGGAACTCCGGTACCACGTATCGGACAGGGCAAGACGTTGCCACATGGCATCAACGGCGAGGCTGTCGCTTTTGTTGTCCGCTGCCGCGGCGAAATGCGCCAGCGCCCCGGAAAATTCGTCCAGTCGCCCGGCGGCCTCGCCGGCGAAGAAGTGAATTTCTCTCGAGTCCCCGCTTTCCGGCCAGTGATCCAGGTATAGATCGTAGTGGGTCAGCGCCAGTTCCCAGCTTTGAGTTTCGTTGTCCTTACGCGCGTGGCGGTGATAAAACGTGGCTGTTTCCCGGTACGCGCTCTTGGCGAACCGGTCACCGGCTGTTCTCAGTTCTTTGTCTTTGTTGGTTTCGTACCACGGCGAATCCTGAAGGAACCTTGTCGCTTCCGCCAGTTTCGTCTCACGCGCCAGTTTCGGTTTATTCCATTGCTTGTAGGTAGCCACCAGCCGCTCTGCTATTTCCAGCGCTTCGGGTTCCAGCGGATACCGCTCCAGCCACAACCGGGCGCACGCCACAGCCTCTTCGTACAGGCTGACACCGCGCATCACACGCCCCAGCGATATCAGGATCCCGCTTTCGTAGTGACGCCCGCCCAACCCGTCGAAATAGCGACGAAAGGTCTCGGCGCCACCGGAACGGGCGAGAGAGTGGACCAGGTATTCGCGGGCTTCTCCCCGCAGGTCCATGGACTCGACCAGTTGGGGATAAGATTCGTACAGGTCTACCAGGCGGCGAAACACGTCGGTAGATTCGACAAACTGATCGAGGTCAAACCGCGCCCACCCCATTTTGTACAGGGCGATGGCGGTGAATGACGGATCGTTGCCCGATACCGCCTGCTCGAAATACTCCACACAACCGGCGAAATCCTTGCGGTCGAAGCGATCGCTCCCCAGGCGTAACCAGACTT
>CAYUDF010000261.1:0-5356 GCA_964443465.1 uncultured bacterium | reverse complement strand
GGAAACGGGATTCGAACCCGCGACGTCTACCTTGGCAAGGTAGAGCTCTACCACTGAGCTATTCCCGCTCCGTAAATTCCGGTTTTTCAATTTCTTTTTTTGAGCCGCCGGTGTCCAACATCAACGACTAAGCCATTATAATCACGAGTTGCGACTTGTCAACTCTAAATCGTTCGTGACACCACACTTAGTGCGTCAGGAGGGGTCCTACTGCCCCTTCATGACGTCCGTCACGATCCACGCGTCTGAATAACCGGCCCCCCGGCACCGCTCGCGCACCTTATTGGCTTCTTCGCGGCTGGCGCAGTCCCCCACCCTTACCTTGTACATCCCGTCGACGAGGCTCATGTAAGCCGGAAATCCCAGTTTGTTCTCCACTTTTTTCTTCGCGTCCATCGCCGACTGTTCGCTGGACGTCGCGAGAACCTGGACCCGGTATACCGGAATAGCGAAACCGCCGTCCTTTCCCGGCACGCCTGCAGGCCCCGCGCCAGTTTTGCCGGTATTTGTTGTGTCCTTCGGCGCCTCGACGTTTTCGCTCTCAACGTCGTCATTTTCCACCGGGATCTCTTCAAAATCTGCTTCTGCCGGCGTGTCCCGAACCTCTTTGGGCGGAATCTCCCCTTCCTCTTCCAGACTATACGGCTTATCAGCGCTTGCTTTCTTTGATGTTGTCGTTTTTGCGGGTGTACACGCCCATCCACCCAGCGCCACCATGGCCAGGATCACAACCGCGATCGAATATAAATATGATCTTTTCATTTCTTTACCACCCTTCCAGTATTCTGAACGGAGGAACCATATCAGACCCTCCCTTTTTTGAACACCGGAATCAGGGAATCGTGTCACCGCCGTTCGAGAACCCGGTGATAGTATTCCTCAACCTGGTCCGCGATCAGGTCCCAGCTGAACGTCTTCCGTGCCCGTTCCAACCCCGTCGCGGACAGCCGGTCCTGAAGCCCCCGATCATCCAGCAACTGTTGAAGCCCGCTTCGCAACTCATTGGGATCATACGGGTTAAAATAGACAGCCGCATCCCCGGCGACCTCCCGATTTTCGGGGATATCGCTCAGCAACAACGGCCGCCCGTGCGCCATTGCCTCGCACACCGTAATCGGCAGTCCCTCCACAACGGACGCCAGAATGTACACGGTACAGTTAGCGTACAGCACCTCCAGTGCGTCGCCAAAAACATCCCCGGTAAAAATCACCCGGTCGCCGGCCAGTGTGCGTAATTCGTCGGTGTAGGGGGTCCGGGGTGATTCGCTGCCCACGATCACCAGTTTGACGTCTTCCGGGGCGCCTTTGAATGCCTCGATCAACCGGTGCAGACCGCGATCGCGGATGATCCTCCCGACCGCCAGCACGTAGCGGCCACCGGTCAGTCCGAACGGCTCCAGTCCTTCTATTGTCGGCGCCGTCTCCGGCAGCGTCGCGCCATTGGGGATATACTCGGCTTCGATCCCGTAGGTGTCGTATATGTATTTCTGCATGATCCGCGACACGGCAATGATTCCGTCGCTGTTACGCGCCCCCCTCGCTTCGCCGCCCTTGAGGATCTTTGTCGCCGTGTTTCCCCATTTGACCTGTCGCCAGTCCAGCGCGTGGAACGTCGATACAACCGTTTTCCTGAACAACCGCGTCACCGGCACAAATGCGGACGGTCCGATGCCGTGGAAGTGCACGATGTCAAAACCGTGAAGCATACCCGACTCCAGCGCGCAGAAAAAAGTGTGCGACGCCGCGTCCAGGTGTTTCGTGTTGATACTCGGCCGGTAGACCAGGTGGACACCGCGATACCAGTGTTCATTGCCGATGACGCGGTACTCGGCCGGCGGCTGAACACCCAGGCGTTCGGGCAGAAACCGCGTGCGGCAATACGTCCACACCTCGTGCCCCCTCGAGGCAAGCCGTGTGGCGATGTTGTCCACGTGGGTTTCCACCCCGCCAAACCGCGCGGGGATACCCTTCTGGCCAATCATTGCGATCCGCAGTTTTTTCACGGTTGCCGCTTCACCTGTTCGTAAATTGTTTCCAGCGCTTCCATGTGCTTGAGCTTGTCAAAGTACGCCGTTGCCGCCTCGCGTCCGGTTTTCCCCGTCGACGCAGCTTTATCGGGGTTGTCCCACAACTCGCTGACGGCCGACACCAGAGCGGAAGAATCTCCGTGCGGATACACCCGTCCTGACACGATTTCGGCCATTTCCGGCAGTCCCCCCATGTCGGAAACCACCAGCGGCACACCGGCCACCGCCGCTTCGATCACCGTAAACGGCGCGTTCTCCGGCCAGATGGCCGGCAGAACAACGGCTCTGGCCTTCTGGAGGATCCGATCGAGCACCGGTTTGTTGACGTACCCGGTGAAGTACACGTTTTTCATCGACGATGCCGATACACGGGCCTCAAGCTCAGGCCTGCTCGGCCCGCCGCCACAAAGCACCACGGGCACGCCGGGCAGAGCCGCCGCCGCGTCTATCAGTGTATCCAGTCCTTTTTCGACACTCAACCGGCCGAAGTAAAGTATGTATTTGTCCGGCAGACCGTCTGTGACCGTTTTTTCCTCATCGGAAATCTCCGAACCCTCCGCTTCATTGGCCGGACAGAAGCTCGGAAGGTATACCACTTTTTCGGGCGAAATACCGAGACTGCCCGCCGATTGGACGATCTGATCGCGCATGAACCGGCTGGGGCATATATAACGATCCACGCGGTTGTAAACACCCGTCAGGCGTTGCCAGTAAGCTTCCACCGCCAGCAGCAGACTCCTGGAAAACGAGTCGCCGCTGCATCGCGTCAATGGCGCCTGGAAATATTTTCCGCCCCGGCAACGATAGCAATACTTGCCGCCGGCGAAATGGCAGTAATTGGGACACAGCAGCTTGTAGTCGTGCAGCGTCATCACAACCGGCACACCGGCATCATACAGCGCCTGGATGATCGAAGGCGTCAGTTGATGGTAAATGTTGTGCAGGTGCGCGACGTCCGGTTTGTGGTCGCGGACCAGCCGGCGAATGTTCTGCGCCGCTTCAGCCGAGCGAATAAACGACAAGCCGTTTCGCAATACCGAGGACGGGCCGCCGGTCTCGCCGTACTCCCGCCGGGATACAAAATATTTCTCATGGGCAGAGGGCAGGTTCTCGGGGTGAGACATCGAAAAATGCAGGACGTCGTGCCCGCGTTCTTCCAGCGCCTCGGACACCATGAAGAAATAGCGTTCGGCGCCGCCCTTCAGCCAGAAGAATTTGTTGATTTGAAGTACTTTCATTCGGCGTGCCGATTCCGGGGACGGTAAACTACTGCTCCACAAGAGACTCGAATAACGAGACGTATCGCGCCACCATGCTATCCACGGAATAGCGGTCGTGAACAGCTTTTTTTGCCGCATCGGCCATCGTCCGGGCGCGATCGGGAAAATCCAGCATAGAGAGAACAGCGTCCGCCAGCGCAACGGGGTCTCCCGGCTCGATAAGCAGCCCGCTGGAGCCGTCTTCAATGAGCTCGGGCAGCGAACCGACCCGTGTCGCAACAACCGGTACCCCGGCAGCCATTGCCTCCATAACGGATAACGGCAGAGTTTCGACCGCCGGATGCGATGGTAACGTCAGAACGTCGGACAGATGCAGCAATTGGGCCACGTCCCCGCGGTTACCCAGAAACCGGACGTGCGGCTTCAGCCCCATCGTCGCGGCAAGGGATTCCAGTTCCCCCCGGCGCGGACCCTCCCCCACGATGAGGAACTTCGGGGAACGCCCGGAAATCACGAGTAACCGGGCCGCTTCCAGAAAAACCTCGTGAGCTTTTTCCGGGCGGAGGGCGGCCAGTATGGTAACAACGTTTTCGCCGGGTAAGATGTCCAGTTCGTCTCTCAGTGCAGCCAGCGCCGGTTCGTCCGGGACGGCAAATTCATCCACCGGGATTCCGTTCTCTATAATCGTTATCCTGCCTGGATCAATTCCTTCGACGGTTTCGAGGTAGAGCGCATGCGGGCGGCTGAGCGCTACCACACGATCGGTGAATTCCATCAACCATCGGTCAGCGGACCTGAAGTTCCTTTTGCCACCGAACAGACCGGTGGCGTGCGACGCCACCACCTGTTTTTTGACACCGGCCAGTATTCCGGCCAGGCGTCCCCACAACATTGCGTTGTGGTGGTCGAGCGCAAACAGAATATCCGGCCTGTCTTCCCGGAACAACCGGGCCAGGCGAATGGCGGCCCCGGGGTCGTAACTGTGACCCTGCAGGTCTTGCCTGCCGGCAACGCCGTTTTGAAACAGCGATTGCCCCACGATACCGGCGTTTTTAAGGAAATACAGGCGTACCCGGAAACGGTCTCCGGGAAGGCGGGTAATAAGATGGGAGAGCACGCGTTCGGAGCCCCCAACAGTAAAGGTGGAGGCCACAAACGATACGGCTATTTGTTTCAATGTAACTACTATCGACTACTACTTCGCTGATTCCAGCTTCTTGACGTCGAGCAACCTGCCATCCTGCTTGATCGAGGCAACGGCAGTCTCCAGCACGGTTACAACGTCGTGTCCGTGCACACCGGAGCTCCGCGAATCGGTTTTGCCTTCGATACAATCGATAAAGTGCTGACACTCGACTTTCAACGGTTCGGCGTCATCCAGCTTGGGAATGAAAATGTCCCCGAACCGGTACGACAGGTGGAACTCGCCAAACGTATCAGAATACGGCAGCTTGGTCACGCCTTTGTCGTAAACGCGAATTTTTTCCAGAGAGCTGATATCATCGTACACCAGCATTTTTTTGGACCCGACAACCGTTGTCTTACGGATCTTGTTCGGATTGAGCCAGCTGACGTGGACATGCGCCAGAACATCGTCGGGGTACTTCAGCGTGAGAAACGCAACGTCTTCCACGTCCTTCTGAATGTAGGAATGACCAATGGCCGAGACCTGCTCCGGTGCCGCATCCAGAATGTAGTTCATGATCGAAACGTCGTGGGGAGCGAGGTCCCAGACCACGTTGATGTTTTCCTGGAACAGTCCCAGATTCACGCGTTCCGAACTGATGTACAAGACATCGCCCAGTTCACCGGAAGCGATGATGTCCTTGATCTTGTTGACAGCTGCCGTGTACACAAAAGTGTGGCCCGTCATAAGAGTAAGGCCCAGTTCTTTGGCCCGCGCCACCATCTCCGCGCTCTGTTCGCTGTTGGCGGCCAGCGGTTTTTCGGCAAATACGTGTTTGCCCGCGCCGAGCGCCTCCATCGTGAGGGCGTGATGGGTTTCCGGGGGCGTTGCGATAACAACGGCGTCCAGGTCTTCACGCGCCAGGATCTGTTTGTAGTCGGTTGTAACCTCCAGCTGGGGATACAACTCTTTCATGTGTTTGA
>CAYUDF010000260.1:0-5359 GCA_964443465.1 uncultured bacterium | reverse complement strand
CAACAGCTCCATCAGGTCGAACTCAATCTTGTCAGGATTTTTCTGCTCGCTGAATCCCATGCGCTGGGAAAGCCGGATCATGTGTGTGTCGACGACGATACCGGGTACACCAAACACGTTGCCGAGCAGACAGTTGGCCGTCTTGCGCCCGACACCACCCAGTGTGAGCAGCTCATCCATCGTCCGGGGCACTTCGCCGCCGAACTCATCCACGATCGAAGCGCATGCCTTTTTGATACTTTTTGTTTTGTTTCGAAAGAACCCGGTACTGTGGATGGTTTTTTCCAGCTCTTCGTCGGGCGTCTCCAGGTAGTCCTGTGCGGTTTTGTACTTCTTGAACATGTTTTCAGTCACCATGTTGACGCGCACGTCGGTGCACTGCGCGGCCATAATGGTGGCGACCAGCAGTTCGAGTGCGTTGGAAAAATTGAGTGCGACTTTTGCGTCGGGATATTCTTTTTTAAGCTCCGCCAGAATCCGTGCCGCCCGTTTACGTGTCGCAGCCGTGGGTTTGGCCGGTGTGTATCCCCGTTTCTGTGGTTTTTTATTTCCCGCCTGGGCCATGATAACTATTTCCTCCGCTTCTCAAACAGCTTTCGGATCCGTGGCACCGTCCACGTGTTGATCACGTCTTTTTTGGTGAGCCAGCCCTTGCGCGCGATACCCACGCCGTAGCGATAGTAGTCGAGGTCGCTGGTGTGGTGCGCGTCGGGATTGATCGCGATCAGCACACCTTTTTCTTTCGCATATTTCACGTATCGCCAGTCGAGGTCCAGCCGTTGCGGGTGGGCGTTGATTTCAATGACAACACCGTTGGCCGCCGCCGCGTCGATGATGGCGCGGAGGTCGACTTTGTAGGGTTCGCGCGACAGCAACAACCGCCCCGTCGCGTGCCCCAGCATGGTGGTGTACGGGTTCTCGATAGCGGTAATAATCCGTTTTGTCTGCGCTTCTTCGCTCAGACCGAAATTACTGTGCACCGACGCCACGATGTAATCGAAGCCGTCCAGCACGTCGTCGGCATAGTCGAGAGAGCCGTCGGTCAGGATGTCGGACTCGATGCCGAAAAAGACGGTAAAATTCTTGAGCTTCTTGTTGAGCGCTTCGACTTCCTTTTTCTGACGGGCCACCTGTTCCTCGGTCAGCCCGCCGGCGTATGCCGCCGAGCGGCTGTGGTCACCCAGCCCGAAGAATCGAAACCCCAGCGCGCGCGACGCTTCCACCATCTCTTCCAGTGTGGATTTGCCGTCGGTGTAGTTGGTGTGGTTGTGAAACACACCTCTGATGTCGGTTTCTTCGATCAACACGGGCAGGCCGCCTTTTTCGGCCGCCTCGATCTCCCCGGTGGCTTCGCGCATCTCGGGGGGGATGTAGTCAAGGCCGAGCTTGCGGAAGATGGCCGCTTCGTCCTTGCACGGGGTGGGCTTTTCGCCCTTCAACAGGGCGTATTCGTTCAGCCGGTAACCCATCTTTTTAGCGCGGCCGCGAATCTCTGTGTTGTGTTCCTTACTGCCGGTAAAATAGTGCGACGCAAAAGCAAATTCGTTGTCCTTGACCACACGCAGGTCGACGTTGATTCCGGGGCCGTAGATGATGCTCGACTTGGTGGGGCCCTTGGCGATGATTGACCGGACCGCATCCATGGTTGTAAAAGCCTCCATGATGGATTCGCTTTTCCGGGCGGTGACCAGGATGTCGATGTCGCCGATGGTTTCCTTGTGTCGGCGCAGGCTGCCGCCGAGCAGGTGTTGTTTGACGTCGGGGTGTTTTTGTATCGTGTCGTAGATCACACGCGCGTGTTTTTCAGCGGTGCTGTACAGGAAACGGTCCTGGTATTTGCGCAGGTTTTCGATGCCGGTGAGGATCTTTTCCTGTGTTTTGGCGCCGAATCCCGACAGTCCGGCCAGCCGGTCCTCTCTGGCTGCCTGTTCCAGTTCGTCTATCGTGATGAGTTCCAGTTTCTCGTAGACGGCTCTTACTTTTTTAGGGCCGAAACCGGGGATGCGCAACATGTCCAGCAGACCATCCGGGATGTTCTGGCGTGTGTCTTCATAAAGAGGAAAAGAGCCCGACTGGAGCGCGCTGTTGATGTCTTCGAATATACCCTTGCCGATACCCTTGACCTTGAGAAGTTCCTTCGTCTCTATCATTTCACGAAGGTCGCCGGTGAGATTGTCCAGCACCCGCGCGGCGTTTGAGTACGCACGGCACCGAAACGGGTTGGCCCCCAGGATCTCCAGCATCACGGCCAGATCCTCGAACATTCCCGATATTTCATCCTTACCCACACCTGAGGTGGGCGCTTCTCTAATCTTTTTTGGCATAACAGAGAAAGGGGGTGAGCCTGGTGAATTAAGTTCCTGTAGCTTTCCGTTCAGATTCCTTGCGAAGCAAGCGCTGGCGCGTCAGCAACTTCTCAAAGTCGATGTCGTTGGCGTCGACTTCCGGCGCCCTGGCAAATCCGAACACTTCCGGAGAGTCTTCCGGAGTCTCGAATACGCTGGGAGTACCGACTGGTTGCCGTATTGCGTCGAATGACATCACGGTAGGAATGTCGTAGTCGCCGGCGAGTTTCGCCACTTTTTTCATCTTGGCCAGCTGTCCGATCATCACGATCCGCTCGATGTCCTTGTGTGTCTCACAGACAGCCCTGAGCGGGTTGGTGATGCGGCCGTTGACGCCGTAACTGCCGTCGCTGGTGCAGATATATAACTCGTCGCAGATCGCCGCGAACTCCTCTTCCCAGAAAATCGTATCTTTCGAGTCGTATCCCAACAGGCAGATCGTGTAGGCACCACGGTTTTTGTATTCCTTCGCGCGCAGGAACAACGACGCCACGCCCAGGTCTTCCGCGGCCAGTACCACCTTGCCGGTGTCTGAAAACTCGCACGCGCCGCCGAGCGGACCGCGCACCTGGAATACCTCGTCGCCTTCGACCAGCATCGACAGCTGTACGCTGGGCAGGTCCTGCGCTTTGTGCACAAATTTGATTGTGCCCTTGTCCGGGTCGTATTCCGATATCGGCAGCGTGAGCGCCGGGCCGTCCGGATTGATGTGGATGTCGACGTAGTGACCTGGCTTCGCCTGATTTGCGATCGCCGGCATCTCGATCACCATCGAGAAAATCTCTTTTGTAATACTTTCTTTGCTGACGATTTTGAACATCCGGGAACGGACCTCCTCACGGGAACAATCAAACAATACTTACGCATGGTCAGTATAAAACCGTTCGCGCCAAAGAGACAAGCAACGATCGCGGCGGAATAGAACGATTTTCGTAAAGTGCAAACCTCTGCCGTCTCTGGACTTACAGTGTGTCGAAAATCCCGAAAATCGTTGACATATAACAACTTTCGGATTATCGTAGGATATGGCCGGGTTGCAAAAAAGCGCAATTCGAAGCCGGAAATCAACGGTTCTATGAATAAGTGAAGGGTGTCATGGAAAAAGTCAATCTTGATTGGGGAAACCTCCCGTTCGATTACATTAAAACCAACGGTCATCTGGAGTATTACTATAAAGACGGTAAATGGGACAACGGTACGGTCGTCAAGGACGATACTGTCAATCTCCACATTTCGTCGACCTGCCTGCACTACGGGCAGGAAGCGTTCGAAGGTCTGAAAGTTTTTGAGTCAAAAGACGGCCGGGCCCTTTGTTTTCGCCCCGAAGAAAACGCGAAACGTATGCAAAGGACCGCCGAAAAAATTTATCTTCAGCCCGTCCCGGAAGAAATGTTTCTGGACGCCGTCACACGGATTACCGTGCTCAACAAGGAGTTTATACCACCCCACGGCAGCGGCGCCGCGCTGTATGTTCGCCCGCTGCTGATCGGTATCACCGGCACGATTGGTGTGAAACCGTCGTCGGAGTACATGTTTCTTGTTTTCTGCACGCCGGTGGGGCCGTATTTCAAGTCCGGACTCAATCCGGTCAAGCTGATGGTCGAAGAGACGGTTGACCGCGCCGCTCCCAACGGTGTGGGTGACGTCAAGGTCGGCGGCAACTACGCCGCGGGTCTGCGTGCTTCGGCCGGTGCCAAGAAAAAAGGTTTTAACGAGGTGCTCTATCTCGACGCGAAGGAAAAGAAGTACATAGACGAATCCGGCGCGACCAACTTCTTCGGCATTACCAAGGACGGCAAGTACGTCACGCCGGGATCGCACACGATCCTTCCCAGCATTACCAATATGAGTGTCCGTCAACTGGCGAAAGACCTGGGAATGCCCGTTGAGCAGCGTGACATTCCGGTTGAAGAATTACTCGAGTTCACCGAGACAGGGTGCTGCGGGACGGCCGCCATCATTACTCCGGTGGAGGCCATCGGCTGGAAAAACGAAATGATCCAGTACCTGAAAGAAGGCGAGGTTTGCGGACCGCAAAGCCGCAAGCTTTACGACATGCTGACCGGTATTCAGGCCGGCGACATCGAAGACAAGTACGGCTGGGTACGCGAGATCGATCTGACGGCCAACGTCTGATGTCGACAGTTATAAGCCAATAAAAATCCCCCCTGCCGTGAGGCGGGGGGGATTTTGTATCATCGAATCAAGACGCGATCCTTTTCGGTTATTTCCCGGTTATAGGCTGCCTTACCTTGAATCATAGTGAAAGTCGATCTTGGCGACATTACCACTCTTGTAAGCGTTTTGCTTAACTAGAACCACTCCCTCGCGATAGGGTGCCAGGCCACCGATAATCAGCCCGTGGTTCTTCGTCGGTTGTTCCAGGTAAGCTTTGATTATCTCTGTAATATCGATCCGTACACGTCGGTTCTCGCCGGGAGCTACATTACGTATCGTTCCCGTTTCTGCTATAACATCAGCCGCCCGCAGCGACCCGGTGAACGACGCGTCAAGTGCATACACTTCCAGAATCGGCACCTTTACAGAGGTCAAGTCTCTCGCCGCTCCGGTTGCGTCTAGAGTAAGTTCAAGTATTGCACCATAAAGTTTCTTCCCCACGACTTCACTCGGAACCTGAATCTGAAGCGTGTAGAAGTCGCCGCGAGCGGTATCGCTGTGTTCATAACTGGCAAGCGCATTGTTTCCAATATATACAGAGAGTCGTTCTGCGTAGGAATACGGCACAAACATCAAACCGCTTACGACAAATAAAAATAACAGCGTTATGATTGATTTCATTGTCAGACTCCCCTACTTTATGAGCGCAATCTTTTTCGATTTTTTAAACCCCGCTGCTTTCATTCTCACAAAATACACACCGCTGGCCACATGTTGACCTTTGTTGTCAACACCATCCCATGTCACCCGATATATACCCGGTCCCCGAGGGCCATCGAACACCGTTCTGACGAGCCGGCCCTTTACATCATAGATCAATATCCGGACCTCTCCGC
>CAYUDF010000259.1:0-5399 GCA_964443465.1 uncultured bacterium | reverse complement strand
CGGACAAAGTGAACGTCGAGCGGGTCGACACCGGGCGGGTCCACCGATGCCAGGACATATATATATCCATGGTACGGGCCGCCCGACCGGTCGACGGCGATTTGCACCTGGCCTAGCAGACCGCCGGGGTTGGGACCCAGACCGAATTTCAACGCGCCGTTCATCGTAAGCGGCGCCGTCATCGTAAACGACGGTGTGGCCATCGCGTCTTTGGCATTCGTTGATTTCACGACGTAAAAAATCGCCGTGTTGTTTGGGTCGATTCCTGCGATGTACAGGTTGCCGTCGGCGTCTACATCCAGCACCCCCCAGATCGGTGTGGATGGAACACGCACGGGGTATGAAAAAGTCGCGCCGCCGTCGACCGACCGGTTAAACGTTGTATCTGCGCAACACCCGGCCGCCGTGCTCCAGACCTGGTGGATAAATCCGTGTCCGATGCCCCCCGTCCGGTCAATCGTCATCCACTGTTTGTCGCCACCAAATGCCTCCGCGACGGATGTCCACGACACGCCGCTATCCAGCGATTTGAAGAGCTGCGTGGTGAACACGCCGTTTATCACTTTGAGGCTGTTGTAAAAAAATTCCCCCTCCGCGTTTGCCCCCAGTACCGGGTCGCTCCGGAAAGTATCCGGCTCGATCACGCCCGGAAACGTCCAGTTGCGTCCACCATCAGCGGTGTATCCCCATCCTGCCTGCCGGAAGTTGGAAGCGATCGCGTCGAACTGCCGCCAGCCAATCGCCATCCTGTTGGGGTTATTGGGATCAATGGCGATGGAAGGCTCATTGGCGGCGTCACCCACGACGTTGGCGCCCGCGGCATCGACATTCACCTGGGATGTGGTTGCGATACCCATTTTAATAACCGGCGCCGGAAAAGCACCAGGGGTCGGTAACGCCGGCCGGCCGGGGACATCGTCAGGAACTTCCCTGTGCCCGATCGCCCGTGTCGCTTCGCTCGATGTGGCCGGTCCAGTGGCACCCGTCTGCAACCACGTACCGGCGGAAACTACTGCCAGGATTAAAAGAATTCTGTATCGCACCAAAGATCTCCCTTGCAGAAAAAGGCGTACGGGTGGGGTATTTCGGAAGGGCTGAGTCTATTAATAATAACACATATAGACCCCCGACACAAAAAAGGAGGCCCGCCAAAACCGGGCCTCCCTGGGTAAACGGGCGAGGTCCGGGGACCTCTCGCTCTCTCCGCTGTTTCTCAGATGTTGAAAATGGTCATGACGTAGAACCACGTCGAATTGTCCCCACCCTTTTTCTCCTTGAAGATTTCGCCCGGTTTGAAGTACGAAGCTCCGAGCAAAAAGTTCAGGTTGTCGGTGTATTCGTGCCGGATCGTAAAATCGATCTCGGTGCCGAATTTCTTTGAAGTGATGTCATCGACCAATGCGACCGCCTTCTCCGACTGAAAATAGTGCACGTCCAGCATCATCGGTGTTTTTTTCAACGGTTTTGCCTTCAGGCGTCCCCACGTGTCCACCAGACCACCACCGTATGTGTCCTTCGGTATAACGATGAAGTAATCCATGAATCCGTAGAACTTGTGGTTGGTCGCATACAAGGTGTTGAACACTTTATAGTCGGTGTCGGACGGGTCGTCGTCGCCGCTGAGGTAATCAACGGCTCCAAAGATAGCGGGTGAAGTTTTAACATCCTTCGCCGTGTACCCCAGCTTCAGAGTGACCATATAGGCGCTGACACTCTCGCCCGTAAAAATGGCCGTCGTGTCGTCGATGTTTTCCACCGTCGTAATATCTCCAAACTGGTAGGCGAGGTCGGACTCATAAGAAAATCCGCCGAAGCTGCCTTTCAGGTGGGCTCCCAGTGTAATCCTGTTGAGTTCCCTGCTTGGCTGCCGGCGCTGGACAAAAGCAAAAAATTGCGTTTTGTGATTTTCTTTGAGCTTAAGGTCGAGATGGGCACCGTAAACAAACTGGTCCTTGTAGTCCCCCGGGTTCAGCTTTTCGATTTCCATCATGTTAAACAGGTCCAGCGCGTATTTATCGCCTTTTACGGTGAACGTGACACCGTCAAAAGTCCGGCCAATAAAGTGCCACGCCACCGCGCCGATCAATCGCTGCTCGCCGTAATTAACTTCCATACGGCCCAGTTTCAAATCGAGCGGTTCCCAGAACAGTTTTTCAACCTTCAGGTAACCCTGGTGGAGATCAAAAAAATCGGCGCTTCCATCGAACAACGTGCTGAATTCCGACCCCATCACGCGGGAATCCTGCAGCTGGATAAAAGCGCTGATGTTTTCATCCGCCTGGATCCCGATTCCCAGTTGCGTCCTCAAAAAATTGTAGTTGTTATACGCGGTGCCGGAATAGAAATCCCTGTCGGAAGCCTCAAACCGGTGCCACAGCCTGGCCTTGACCGTCAGCTTATCCTCCAGTCCGGCAACGACATCCACACCGGAGCCCACGGTGACGGCCAGCAATACGAAAACGAGTATTAATCTCTTCATCACCTCTCCTTTACTAATAGCGTTTCTTGAACTCGTCCTGGGCCTTCTTGCGTTTCTCGGCTTCCGCCGCCGGCATATTGCCTGTGAACCAGGAGTGTTCCGGACGGGCAAGCAGTTCGTCGATCGCGGCCTGAAGAGCCTTCGCTGCCTCGGCTTTCTTTGGATCGCTGGAATTAGCGTTGTGAGCCACGATTTCCCTCAATTCGGGAATGAACTTTGTGTACCAGTGTTTGCCCACTTCGTACATCCCGTGCCAGTGGGTGTAGTCGGGCGCCATCATCGACGCACCGTGGCGCGCCCTGCGGCCCTCGTGGTGCCAGATCTCCCACCACGTCCACTCGACAAGTTCGTCGAACTTGGTCGGCGTGAGCAGGTTGTTTTCGTACAGCAATTTCATGATCGCTATGCCGGGCTCGGCAAATTTGGAGTTGTACAGATTAACCACACCGTCATACTGCTCGTAAAAATTGCTGACGTATGGAGCCGTGTGGCACACGGTACAAACCTTGACCATATTGGCACGACGGGTCTGCCACGAAACCTTCGCCATCTTTTCCAGCCCCAGTTTCTTGTCGGAGACTTCGGGTCGGATCGACGCGGGCGGCCGGTTGTTCCAGCTGATACGCAAGCCGACATCGTGTGTCACGGGAACGAGTTCTCCGTCCGTTGTCCTGACGGCCGACATATGACACGTCGCGCAAGTCGGCGCGGCGGTGTAGTCTTCACCCAGCACCCACTTGGCGTTTTCCATGTTCAGGTCGTCTTCGTGCGCGGCAAACGCGATGCCGTGCTTCGATTCCTCGTAAATTTCCTTCTGCGGATGATCGGGACCCAGGTGACATTTGCCACAGTTCTCCGGTCGACGTGCCTGCGCCGCCGAAAACGCGTGCCGCTGATGGCACGCCGTACACGCACCGACGCTACCGTCGGGGTTGATCCGGCCCATGCCGGTGTTGGGCCATCCGGTCGCTTTGAGCGATCCGTCCTTGTTCACCTCTACAACACCGCCGTGGCATTGTTTGCAGCCACTGACCGTCAGCGCGGAACCTCCGTAGAAGTTCCAGTCACCTTCGACGATGTCCGCCAGAAAGTTGTCGAGCGATCCGAGGATCGCGCCGGCCTTGGCGTGGTGGCTTTCGTCGAACTCCTTGACTTCTTTCGCGTGACAGGCAGAGCAGTCTTTGGGTGAAACAATAATGCTGATCAAAAAACCTTCGTGGTCAAACGCGTCCGCTTCGTCCTTATCGGCTTTGTGACACTCGTAACAGCCGACGTTTGCCCTGAAATGTTTTGATGTTCCCCACTGTTGATAAATACCCATGGATTCCGTCGAGTGACACTCGATACACTCCAGAGTTTCTTCCGAAACTTCCGAAGGTATGGTTGTCTGCGCAAGGGCAGGTATAGCGCCCGCCAGGAGAACGGCCACCAACGGTAATACCAGCGACATCCAACGTCCAGTTTTCATCTTCTCCCTCCTCAGGGATGAAAAAACGACCAGAAACCACACGAAGACGCCCGAAACGGACATCATTTTTCATATTCGTGGGTAGATTACCATATTCGAATATTTTTGTCTCTATTAAATCACATGCCTTCATGCTATTAGCGCACGAAAGCATAACTATATTTACAGTATTAGTTATGTATTTATTTCTATTTCAGGAGGGTCATTTTTTTAGTGACCGTCTGGCCACCGGCGCTGAGCTTGTAGAAATAGATGCCCGAACTCACCGATTGGCCGTTGAGGTCTTTGCCGTCCCAGTCCACCTGGTGCGGACCACTCTCGAACGATCGTTCGGCTACGGTCGCCACCAGCCTGCCCGACACGTCGTAAATCCTTACCGAGACTGTCATCGCGTGGGAGATATCAAATTTGATCTGGGTCACCGGATTAAACGGATTGGGAAAGTTCTGGGACAACGCTATACGTGTTTCGACGGTTCGGTCGGCAAATGCGATCGCGCTGGGCACGGGAATATCGACGTGCGCCATCCACACACTGAGGTCACCGGAATCCATCCGCATCCAGATTGGGTAAACCTTGCCGTTTAACGCGGCGATATTGGTGTAGTCACCAAAAAACACATCAGGGACAGGCGTAAACGGCGACTCGCTCACTTTGAAGTCCGTCCATGTCGCACCGCCGTCTTCCGACATGGCGACATACACATCGGTGGCGTTTCGTGTGGTGTAACGCCGATCGTAAAACACAATATAAATGTACCCGGTGACAGGATCGATGGTTGCCCACGGAAAGAACTGGTGGCGCACCACATATTCTTCAACGGGGGTTTCCGGTGTCGTCCACGTGGCCCCGCCGTCAGTGGATTTAATAAAAAAGATATCGGTGTCGAGCCTGTCGGTTCGTTGGTCGGACCACACGACGTACACGTGCCCCCGGTACGGAGACCAGCTCACGTCGCACAGCGTCACCGGAAAACCATTGCAGCGCATGATCCCCTGCACGGTAAAATCCCACCCGTCGGGTTGTGTGGCGATCACCTGGTCGGTTCCCCACGTGACACCCCCGTCGGTGGATTTGTCAAAGTAGATCAGTTCGTGGCCCGACCAGCTGAGATACACTTCGCCGTTGGGGCCGACAGCGGGTACGGCGCCTTCGACGGTGTCGTCGCTATCATAGGCATCGCCACCGACTTCGCTGATCCGTATCGGAGGCGCCCAGCTGACACCGTGGTCAGTCGATCGTGAAAACAGTATTCTCGAACTGTCTCCGGGCACGGGATTGGAGATATCGTCAAACTCCGTCCACGCCATGTAGATGTAGTTGTGGTACGGCCCGAACGTCCTGTCGACCGCCATCCATTCCTTGTCCTCGTCCTTCGGCGGGTTGAGTCCCACCCCCACTCCGTCGCTCCACGTGATACCGCCTGTGGTCGATTTCTGAACCACGATCCTG